>NZ_JAXVAE010000077.1:0-53552 GCF_037460745.1 Hallella sp.
TGCAGTATATTTCAATTATGGATTAAGGGTGCAGCGCTACCGCTGAATAGTTACCCTTTCCGTTTGACTAACAAGAATGACCAAACGGGAAAGAAGCGGTGGTTCCACCCTACCGGTCAAGGCCGACCGACGGCCAACGCAAACAGGTAATCGGAGAGGCGGTTGAGGTATGTAAGCAACAGGGGCGGCACCGCTTCGACCTTGGCCAACGTCACCATGCGGCGCTCGCAGGTGCGCGCCTTGGCACGCGCCAGATGCAGGGCGGCATCGGCAAGATCGCGTCCCGGAAGCACAAAGTCGAACCGTGGGGCATCGCCCACACGCCGTTCCATCTCTTGTTCCATGTGGGCCACGGCCGTCTTCACCTGCTGTTCGGCGGTAGCGGGAAGCGAGGCGGTGGGCTTTGCCACCAGCGCCATGAGTCCCATCAGCTGGCGTTGCAGGGTGGTGTAAGGCTCAGCCTGGCAGCAGGCCGCCTTGCACAAGCCGAGGTAGGCCGACAGTTCGTCGAGTTGGCCATTGAGTTCGATGCGAAGGTTGTCTTTTTCGACACGTGTTCCGTCGCCAAGCGAAGTGGTTCCCGTGTCGCCTTTCTTGGTAGTGATAGTCATGATAGCTTAGGGTTTCTTGTCCAACAACACATAGATGATGACCGGTGCGCCAATGAGCGGCGTCACCGCATTGAGCGGCAACACACCCGCGTCGCCGGGTAAGGTGGTCAGCACATTGCAAAGCAAGGCCACGACCTGTCCTGTAAGAATGGTCATGCCGAGCAACTGGCGATGGTCGGAGGTGCGCAGCAACATGCGCGCCATGTGGGGAACGGCAAGGGCTATGAACGCGATGGGGCCGCAAAAGGCCGTCACCACAGCTGTGAGCAGACCGGTAAGCACCAGGAGCGCACGTCGCAACGCCTTGACATTGACGCCCAGATTTTCAGCGTAGCGCTCACCCAGAAGCAACGCATTGAGCGGTTTCATAAGCAAGAAGGTGCTCAGGGTGGCAAGCAGCGTGAGGGGTGCAAACACCGGCATCATATCCATCGACACGTTGCCAAAGTTGCCCATGCCCCACACGGCGAAGTTCTTTACGCCTTCCTCGGTGGCGAAGAAGTTGAGCAGCGTTATGCCGCTTGAAGCCAGATAGCCCACCATGATGCCCACCACCATGAGCACCACCGGACTATGCACCCATCTGCTCAGCGCAAAGATGAGGGCGGTAACGGCAAGGGCTCCCACAAAGGCAGCCGCAACCCCCGAGAGATAACCCACAGCCATGGGCAGGGCGGCCACGGGAGCCAATGTCAGCAAGGCCACGGCCAACGACGCCCCACTGGTCACACCAAAGATGTCGGGGGCAGCCAAGGGATTGCCAAAGGCCGTTTGGAGCAACAAGCCGCTTGCGGCCAGCGCACCGCCTGCCAGCAAAGCCGTCAGGGCTTGTGGCAAACGCGTCTCCATCACAATGAAGCGCCAGCTCGCCTTGCTCGGCTCGCCCAGCACAATGGCCGCCACCTCATCGATGGGAATGTTCACGCTGCCATGCAGCAGGCTCATCAAGAACAGTAGGACGACACCCAGCATCAGCATTAGCATGACGCCCACACGTCGGTTATCACACAGGGTTCTCATCAGGATCATTATAAGGTTCAACCCCAATGTACTTATTGGGCCAAGGGGGGTGAAGCAATTTTCGTGAAATAGCGCAAGTTGCCCAAGGCCGCCTTCGGATGCGCCAGCAGGATCATCTCGCGCAGAAGATAGTCGGGGCGGAAGCTCACCTCTTCAAAGTAAGGGGTCAGCGAGGCGTTGCACTCATAGATTTCGCCCGTTTGGAAAGCGCGCAAAGCTTTGTAGCCCTGATACTCGCGCAGCAAGTCGGTGCGTGTCATGGGGCGCTGGCCATTGAACTTAAAGGCCCACACATCGGACGCCCCGGCCTTGTCGAGCACCTGTTCGAACGAGAGCGAGAGGCTACCACTATGTTCGTCGTTGGCAAAGGCGTACGGACTGTTGGCATCGGCAAGGAGCACGCCCATCGAACTTTGTCCTCCAGGCACATACCACACCGCACCCGTCTTGCGCTCGGTAAGGATGCTGCGCCCCTTGGGCAGGCGGGCGGCATAGGCCTTCAGCGCGCCGTAGGTGGAATCGACCACATGGAAGAGTGAGTCGGACTTGGCCGCCTCGCCAAACAAGCGACCGTAATAACGCATCCATTCGGCACGTCCCAAAGCGGAGGTCTCCATGTAGTCGGCCGCCATAATGAGCGGAATGCCGAGCTTTTCGAGGCGTCCGTAACTGCCGCCCTCGAAGGGAGAAAGGATGATGGCGTCGGGATTGAGGCTCACGATCTTCTCCACGTCGGGACTCATGGCATCGCCACAATCGGCTATCGCACCGGTCTTCACGCGTTGTTGGATGTCGGGGATGAGCATATACTGCACATCGCACACGCCAACAATGCGGTCAGCCAGACCCAGATACTCCAACAACTGACAGTGGGAGGTGGTGAACACCACCACGCGGCGCAAGGGGCGCAACACGCCATTGTCATCCGCAGTGCCCAAGGTGAGGCGCTGGAGCGTCTTGCCCGCGTGCCACGGGTCGCTCACGGTGACATGGGTCGACGCGCCATCCTCGACCATGGTCAGCAAAGAGGCATGGTCGAGGGCCAGCGTGTCGCCCTGTGGGCCGCTGCCTGCCGTGTGGTTTCCACAGGAGCAGAGCAGCAGCACGCAAGTGATAAAGCTTAGTAACCGCAACATCTTAGTGGAGGAACACGATGCGGTTGGGGTTGGCGCCATACGATGAGAAGCTCGTCTCATAGTTGCCATTGCCGTCGAACACATACACGCGACCATCGCTCACATAGTCGGAAGCCGATGTGGCCAAGTAGATCTTGTGGTTGTAGGGGTTGACGCTGATGCTGTAGACGTTGGTGGATGCCAACTCTGCGGGCTGGTTCTTGAAGAAGTTGGCGTCGGTCTGACCGGTCTTTACGTTGTAGGCGCCCAGGGCCGTGGTGGTGATGTGTGTATTCCAGTTGGTCTCGCAATAGGCCGTATAGACCACGTCGTCGCCCACACCAATGACCGAGGCGTGTCCCAACTCGGTGTAAGTGCCCTTGGCAGGATCGTAAACACCCCAAGGATTATTGTACATGGCGCCATATCCTGTAATGAAGATCTTGTCGTCTTCCTCATACACCTTCACCGGATCCTGCATGATGGTAGCATAGCTGATGGTCTTGAAGTCGTTGCTCACAATGGCCAAACGGTTGTCGGTATAGTTCTGGCCCTGCAGGGTGATGTAGAGCTTGCCATCCTCTTCCACCACGTCCTCAGGACGGTCGCCAACGCGCAGCGAGTCCATGTAGACCAGTTGGTTGCCCGAAATGCGCAGACGGCTGACGTAACCGCCATACGACACGGCATAGATGATGCCATCTTCCTCGTCGATGGAGCGCACCTGTCCAAGGTTCTTGTAGGGCTCAAAGCTAACGCGGCTCTTCTCCACGCCATAGCCATCGAGCAAGGCGATGTAGTTGCTCACGTTGACAGCCACCACCAACTTGTTGTTGTCGACAGTGAGAATGTCGTTGCCCGTGTCGCCCAGCACACGGTCGTTCTGCGCGCGGAAGAGGTCGGAGCCGTTCACCTGACCCGTCGACCAATCGAAATAAATCAGATTGGAGTTGTTGTGGTTCATCGTTCCCTCATTGAGGATAAAGGCGCGGGCCGGAGAGGTCATCTCCACCTTTCCGCCACCGGTCTGGTTCCACTCGTTGTCATCGCTACAAGCGGTGAAGGCCACGCTGGTTGCCAGCAAGGCCACTGCAAGATAAATGTTTCTGAATTTCATGTTGTTAAAATATATAATGTGAATGATAAGTCATGCGTATCGGCCCATCCATCACCAATGGATCATGGCGGAGACGGTGTATTGTCGGCCGGGCATGGGGTAGTATTGTATGATGGAATATTGCTCGTTGGTAAGGTTCGACACCTTGCCACTCAGCGCAAGGCGCACCTTGCCGAGTGTCAACTCGCGCGACAGGCTGATGCCGTGGTCCCAAAAGGCGGGCATGCGATACTCAGGTTTGTTCTGCCCCAGACTGTAACGGCTACCCTGCATCACGACGGTGTAGCCCAGGGTGAGCCACGGTGTCACCATGGCCAGCGAGCCACTGCCGCTCCAACGTGGCGTGTAGGGCAGTTGGTTGTTGTAGGTTTGTTGCGTTCGGTTGGTCTTGTCGACGGCGTGTTGCCAGGTGGCCGAGGCCGAACCGCTCACGCTCCATTGCCGCGCCAAGTCGACCTGCGCGCCCAAGGTGAAGTCAGCGCCAAGTATTTCCACCTTGCCATAGTTCACCATGCGCCACACATAGGTGCTGGGGAACGCCACAATCTTGTCGGTAACGTCGTGGTAATAGCCGTCGGCGGTAATCGTCAGGTAACGCAAGCGCGACGTGTGGGTCTCCCAGGTCAGGCCCAAGCTCCACTGCCGAGCTTTCTCGGGCTTCAAGTGGATGTTGCCCAAGCGGCGATAATACAGGTCGTTGAACGTGGGCACACGAAACGAATGCTTGTAAAGGGCCCTTATATAAATAGGTGCAGAGGACAGCAAACGATAGCTCAAGGCCACCGAGGGGGTCAGGCGCCGCTTGTCGGCCGGACGGTCGCCCTCGCTAACCCGTTCCGCCGCATAGGTGTAGGCGGTGTTGGCCTGCAACTTCATCCTACCCCACTGGGCCTTCATGGCCACGGCGGAGATGGAGGTCCAGCGCGACGGGCGCGGCACATCATACTGGGTGTTGACGTAGACATTATTGTTCAAACGGTTGTACGACAGGTCTTGCGCCACAGCAAACTGAAGTCCCTCGGCTGCCAACCATCCCAGCGTGGCAGAGGCATAGCCCTCGTCCTGGCGGTCGCGGTCGGTCTGAACGCCATCGGTATACTGTGAGCCCCAGTCGCGATATTGGTTCCACGAGTGGGTATACTTCAGGCGGGTTTGCAGCCGCAGGCGAGCGCCCAACGAGCGCCGATAAGCCATTTGGGCAAAGAAGTCCTCGTCCCACATGCGCTCATCGGAAGGGTTGGCATAGAGAATGACGGTTCCGGGCAGTCCCCGCTCAGAGTAATACCAATAGGCTTTCATCGCCAGCTCGCTTCCGTCGGCAAATGTATGGTAAGCGTTGGCCTCTGCTTGCCAAGCGGTAATGTCGGTGTTGTATCGGCGTTGACGCGACGAGGTGTTGCCATTGCGCAGGGTATAAGGGTAGATTCCATCGGCCCGTGTCATCTTGGCCGAGAGCGAAAAGGCTGTGCGCTCAAAGGGTTTCACCCACCATCGCAACGAGGGCGAGACCAAGCCGAAAGAGCCTGCGCCAACTCCCACACGCAACGTCTGCCATTGCCCATCGGCGAAATGGGGACGCTCGGTGGTCAGGGTGAGCACACCGGCCGACACATATTGGCGGGCAGAAATCATCAACTGGTCGTCGTCGGCCACCGACATGCTGATACTCGCGAGGTTGTCGGTGTCGTATCGGCCAATGTCGATTTGTCCGGCTTGGGTGTTGCTGAGTGCCACGCCATCGTAAACCACGGCCGTATGCTGGGCGCCAAGACTGTGGATGGACACGGTTTTCATACCGCCAATGCCACCATAGTCCTTCACACTGACGCCGGCAAAGTGCTTCACAGCATCGGCCACATGATCAAGGCCCAACTGGCGCAACTGCTTGGCCGTAAGCGATTGGGTGGGATGGGCGCCTGTCACATTGCGGTTGAGGGCAACAGCGGTCACCTCCACGCCGCGGAGCGAAATGGAATCGGTTTGCGCCAATGCAGCCAACGGGCTCAGCAAGAGCGCAAAAGTACATGTCAATTGTTTTCGCATTCTTCCTCGAGAATTGGAAATCATCAAATAAGCAATGGCAGGTCTTCTGGCTTGCGACCATCCACACGTCTTCCCAATCATAGGCATCGCACCATCGCCAAAGGTTCCTCGGGGAACCTTAGGCGGCCTACGTGCCCATCACCAGTGACTTTTTGCTGTGGGGATGAGAGAATGTCGCTTACAGCAGCGGGACTGCCCAGGACTTTCACCTGGTTCCCTTTTCATCTCCTCGCGGAGAACCGATTGCCGAATAAGTTGGTTGCAAAGATACTTAAAAAATGTTGCGATACGTCATTCCGTACCATATTTTTTCCATTTCACTCGCAACACGTTGTTGTTATCACCGCAAACTATCGCAAAACGCCTCGCCCAACTGGAAGCCTTCCTCGTAGAGACGCTCCAACTTTTGGGTGTCCTTCTCTATGCGGCCCACTTCCATGGGGCGCTGGGGACGTATCACCACTATGTCGCCAGCACGCTCCAGGTCTTCCATCATCTGCAATTGTTCATTGTAGGCGTCGATGCGATGGCTCAACGCCACACGCAAACGGGGATAATGACGATAGATGAAGGGGGGAATCTTGCGGTCGCGCCCCGACTCACGATAGCCGTAATTGCGCGTGGAAACGACCACATTGAAAGGATGTCCCATGTCGCGCGCGTGCAGGAAAGGAATGGAATCGGTAATGCCACCATCCAGCATCGGCACACCGTCGACCGTTACCATCTTGCTCACAAAGGGCAGCGAGCTCGAAGCCATGACAATATTGATGGCGCGTTGATGGTCGGACGTTTCGGAGAGATACTCGGGACGCCCCGTCAAACAGTTGGTTGTAACCATCTCAAAGTTGGCTGCATGCTTGAAAAACTCATCGTAATCGAAAGGAATGAGCTTGTTGGGGAAACTATCATACAGCAGTTTCTTATCCAAGATACTTCCTTGGGTGAACAAATAACGCAAGCCCAAATAATTGTATTGGCTCAAGAAATCAATGTTGGAAAGGCGCGCA
The DNA here is from genome assembly GCF_037460745.1 of Hallella sp. NCBI lineage: Bacteria > Pseudomonadati > Bacteroidota > Bacteroidia > Bacteroidales > Prevotellaceae > Hallella > Hallella sp. The sequence goes on from NZ_JAXVAE010000077.1 coordinate 6,917, forward strand.
CGACGGGGCTGGCGCGAAATGTAGCTCATGCCATTGCATGCCCCTGCCGAAACGGCAACCACATAATGAAAATAAAGCTCGTGCTTCATAAAAGCGTCGAGCACACCACTGGTAAACACGCCTCGCATGCCTCCTCCTTCAAGAACTAAGCCTGTATTTCTATAAATCTGCATGAAATGCTAAAATTTAGTTGCAAAGTTAAGCAATTTCTCCCAAGTTTTTTTATATCTTTGCATCATTGAACGCTAAAAAATCTATTTTATGTTTAACACAGAAACATACGTCGGCCGCCGCGCAGAGCTCAAGAAGCTCGTAAAGAGTGGCATCATCGTGTTGTTTGGTAACAATAGTTCACCAGCCAACTTCCCCAACAACGGGTACTATCCCTTCCGTCAGGATTCGACGTTCCTGTACTATTTCGGGCAGAACCACGACGGATTGGTGGGGGTCATTGACATTGACAATGACAAGGAAACACTTATCGGCGACGACATTTCCATCGACGACATCGTGTGGTATGGTTCAGTAGATAGCGTACACGACATGGCTCAGCAAGTGGGTGTGGCCAACTCGGCTCCCATGAAAGCGCTGAAGACCATCTGCAATGAGGCTCTGCGCCAAAAGCGTAAGATCCACTTCTTGCCCCCTTATCGTGCCGACATCAAGATCCAGATATTCGACCTCCTGGGCATCCACCCCAACCAACAGAAGGAAAGCGCCAGCATGGAGCTGATCAAGGCTGTGGTGAAGATGCGTAACATCAAGACCGATGAGGAGATTGAGGAACTGGAGCGCGCAGCCGTTCTCGGCTACAAGATGCACACAACGGCCATGAAGATGTGCCGCCCAGGTGTAACAGAGAAAGAAATTGCTGGAACGCTCGCCGGCATCGCCAACTCGTATGGAGCCATGGTTAGCTTCCCCACAATTCTCTCGCAGCACGGCGAGATTCAGCACGGAGCGCCCTCTGAGGCACCCCTGGTGGCTGGCAAACTGATGCTCTGCGACTGTGGAGCGGAAACCATAAACAACTATTGCTCTGACAACACACGTACAACACCGGTCAGCGGTCATTTCGACCAGCGCCAGTTGGAGATCTACTCGATCGTGGAGGCCTGCCACGACTATGCCGCAAGCGTGGCAAAACCAGGCGTGAAATGGTGGGATGTGCACTTCGGCGTTTGCCGTTTGATGACAGAGAAACTGAAGGAGCTCGGCCTCATGAAGGGCGATACCGACGAAGCTGTGGCAGCTGGAGCGCACGCCATGTTCATGGTTCACGGCTTGGGTCACATGATGGGCATGGATGTGCACGACATGGAGAGCCTCGACCAGATCAACGTGGGCTTCGACGAGGAGGTGCGTCCGAACCTGGAGCAGTTTGGTACCAACTGCCTGCGCTTGGGTCGCCGACTGGAGAAAGGCTTCGTGGTCACCGACGAGCCAGGCATCTACTTCATACCCGCACTCATCGACGACTGGAAGGCAAGCGGACACTGCAAGGAGTTTATCAACTTCGACAAGCTGGAGACCTATAAGGACTTTGGTGGCATTCGTATTGAGGACGACCTGCTCATCACAGACGACGGTTGCCGCTTCATCGGCAAGGACATCATCCCCTACCACCCGAAGGATGTGGAGGAGTTCATCGCCAATAACTAATAAAATAAGAACATAAACAATAAAAACAATACTATTCATGAAGAAAATCATCCTGGCCGCTATGGCGGCCATGCTGACCCTCAATGCAGGCGCAGCTGAGAAGAAGGACGGTGAGAAGGCCAACCAGCCCGTATTCACCACTGTCAAGGCAAACCCCATCACCAGCATCAAGAACCAAAACCGTTCGGGAACCTGCTGGGACTATAGCACACTCTCTTTCTTCGAGGCTGAACTGCTGAGAAAGACCAACAAGACATTCGACCTCTGCGAGGCTTTCGTTGCCAACAAGACCTACATGGACCGCGCTATCCAGGTGGTGCGTCTGCATGGCGACTGCCAGTTCGCACAGGGCGGTAGCGCCTACGATCCCCTGTTCGCCATCCAGCACTACGGCATCTGCCCCGAGGACGCTATGCCTCGCACAGGTAGCCTGTATGGCGACACGCTGTTCAACTTCAACGAGTTCTTCAACGTGATGTCTCCTTACGTGGCCGCTGTGGCTAAGAGCAACGCCAGCAAGCTGTCTCCCGCATGGAAAAACGGCCTGCAGGGCATCCTCGACTCATACCTCGGCAAGTGCCCCGAGAGCTTCAAGTATGAGGGCAAGACCTATACTCCGAAGAGCTTCGCTGCCGCCATCGGCCTCGACTCTGTGGCTTGCAACGAATATGTGAGCTTCACATCTTACACACACCATCCGTTCTGGACCACATTCGCAGTTGAGGTGCAGGACAACTGGCGCAACCCATTGTCATGGAACGTGCCTATCGAAGACCTGGGCAGAATCATCGACAACGCCATCATGAACGGCTATACCGTGGCTTGGGGTGGCGACGTTTCTGAGGAAGGCTTCACACGCGACGGCCTGGCCTACATGTACGACACCAAGAAACTGGAGAGCCTTGAAGGCTCAGACATGGCTCGTTGGCTCAAGCTTACCAACACCCAGAAGAAGAACCTCATCGACTCTCTGGGCGTAAACGTGCCTGAGGTGACTCCTACACAGAAGCAGCGCCAGGAGCGTTACGACAACTGGGAGCTGACAGACGACCACGGTATGCTCATCTACGGTATCGCCAAGGACCAGAACGGCAAGGAGTACTACATGGTGAAAAACTCTTGGGGTGAGACCGGCAAGTACAAAGGCACTTGGTACATGACCAAGAACTACATCATTGCCAACACCATGGACTACATGGTCAACAAGAACGCAGTGCCTAAGGACATCCGAAAGAAGTGCGGTTTCTAAGTCCAACAACTTAGAAGCAAAGCTATAACAACACCAAGGGCCATCCCCGTCAACACTGACAGGGATGGCCCTTTTGCATATCTGCACAAAAGCAAAGCACATATCGCCCCACCCCACAACCCAAGGGAACAAATGCTTAACACCTTCGGCACATAGCCAGACGCATTTAACCTTATCGCCCATTAGACCGAAACAGGAAGAACAAAAGGAGCACCATTGGTTCTTTTCAACGCTTGTCGGCGTTTCTTTCGACATCTTACTTCCATCCGCTTTTCGACATAGCCCACAATGCTTTCAATGCCCCCGGCGCCACCTGCTTGAAACAAACACTAACAGGAATTAAAATCTAACGACCGATTTGGTGGGCAAATGCCAAATTATTCTATAGAGATTAACACATATATCTTCATTTTTTCGTATCTTTGCCATAGAAACAAAAACAACTAAAGATGCATTTCAAGTGGAAGTATGACGCACCTACACCACAACAATCGCAGCAAGCCAAAGAATTAGGCGACAAACTGAGCATGAGCCCCATTTTGGCCCAACTGCTCATCAAGCGTGGCATCACCACCGAGAGTGCGGCCAAGCGCTTCTTCAGGCCCCAGCTTGCCGACCTCATCAACCCATTCCTCATGAAGGATATGGACGTGGCGGTCGACAGGCTTAACGATGCCATGGGGCGCAAAGAGCGCATCTTGGTATATGGCGACTACGACGTGGACGGTTGCACGGCTGTGGCTTTGGTGTATAAATTCCTTCAGCAATTCTATTCGAACATCGACTATTACATACCCGACCGCTACGACGAGGGGTACGGCGTGAGCCAAAAGGGAATAGACTACGCGAAGCAAACAGGCGTGAAACTCATCATTATCCTTGACTGCGGAATAAAAGCCGTCAAGGAGATAGAGTATGCCAAAAGCTTGGGCATTGACTTCATCATCTGTGACCACCATGTGCCCGATGAGGTAATGCCGCCGGCTGTGGCCATCCTCAACCCCAAACGGACCGACGACAGCTACCCCTTCAAGCAGTTGTGCGGATGTGGTGTGGGCTTCAAGTTTATGCAAGCCTTCGCCAAGAACAACGGCATCCCATTCTCGCGACTCATCCCCCTACTCGACTTCTGTGCCGTGAGCATCGCCGCCGACATCGTTCCGGTGACCGACGAGAACCGCATACTTGCCTTCCACGGCCTGAAACAGCTCAACCAAAACCCCAGCGTGGGCCTAAAGGCCATCATCGACATCTGCGGGCTTAACGGACGCGAGATATCGATGAGCGACATCATCTTCAAAATAGGACCACGCATCAATGCGTCGGGACGCATGGAGAATGGCAAGGAGAGCGTCGACCTGCTCGTAGAGAAGGACTTCTCGCTGGCACTAAAAGCCGCACGACACATCAACGAATACAACGAGCAACGCAAGGACATCGACAAGCAGATGACCGAAGAGGCCAACCTCATCGTGTCGAAACTGGAAAGCCAAAAGCACCAATCGAGCATTGTGCTCTACGACGAGAACTGGAAGAAGGGTGTCATCGGCATCGTGGCGTCGCGCCTCACGGAAATCTATTTCCGCCCAACCGTGGTGCTAACGCGCGATGGCGACTTAGCTACCGGATCGGCGCGCTCGGTGATGGGATTCGACGTTTACGCAGCCATCAAAAACTGTCGCGACCTATTGCTCAACTTCGGAGGCCATTCCTACGCCGCCGGCCTCACACTGAGATGGGACGATATACGAGAGTTCCGCCAACGATTCCAGCATTATGTGGAAGAACATATCCAACCAGAACAAACGGAGCCCATACTCAACATCGACGCTGTGCTCGACTTCAAGGACATCTCGAAGCGTTTGCACAACGACCTGAAGCGATTCTCGCCCTTCGGACCAGGCAACACCAAACCTGTGTTCTGCACAACGGGCGTGTACGATTACGGAACGAGCAAGGTGGTGGGCCGGCAGCAAGAGCACATCAAGTTGGAACTGGTCGACTCTAAGTCGGGAACTGTGGTCAACGGCATAGCCTTCGGCCAAAGCGCCTCCGCACGATACATAAAGTCGCGACGATCGTTCGACATCGCATACACCATTGAAGGCAATATCTTCAAGCGTAACCAGGTTCAACTGCAGATAGAGGATATCCGGCCGACGGAAAGCGAGGATGAACTATAAACACATCACGGAGATGCATACGGATACCGCGGGCATCTCCGTTTTTTAACAACAATCGGTCATTAGATTGCCACAAGACGACAAATACTTAGGGATACTTAAGAAATACTGGGGCTACTCGGAATTCAGAGGTATCCAGCGCGAAATTATTGAGAGCATAGGGGCAGGCAAGGACACGCTCGGCCTTATGCCAACGGGCGGAGGGAAATCCATCACATTCCAGGTTCCCGCCATCGCCCAGGAGGGCGTGTGCATTGTCGTCACACCTCTTATCGCCCTCATGAAGGACCAAGTGAGCCACTTGAAACAGAAGGGCATACAAGCAGCCGCCATCTACTCAGGACAGGCGCGCTCCGAAATCATCAAGATTCTCGAAAACGCTATCTTCGGCGCCGTCAAACTGCTCTACGTATCGCCCGAACGCCTCGCTTCCGACATTTTCTTGGTGAAACTCAAGCACATGAAGGTGAGTTTCATCACCGTCGACGAGGCCCACTGCATCAGCCAATGGGGCTACGACTTCCGACCATCCTACCTACAAATTGCGGAGATCCGACGCGTCAAGCCCGACGCTCCCGTGTTGGCCCTGACCGCCACCGCCACACGACGCGTCATGGACGATATCATGGAACGCCTGCAATTCAGAGAAAAGAAGGTGTTCCGCATGAGCTTCAAACGCGACAACCTGGCTTACGTGGTACGCGAGGCGTTGGACAAATACGCCGAACTGCTCCATATTCTTAAGTCGGTAGAAGGCAGCGCCATCATTTACACACGTAGCCGGAGGCGAAGCAAGGTCGTGTCAGAATGGCTTGAACAGCAGGGCGTGTCGGCCACATTCTATCACGCAGGATTGGAACCCGCCATTAAAGACGAACGGCAAAAGCTTTGGCAAACCGATAAAAAACGCGTCATGGCAGCCACCAACGCCTTCGGAATGGGTATTGACAAGCCTAACGTGCGCCTTGTGATTCATCTCGACTGCCCCGATTCGGTAGAGGCTTATTTCCAAGAGGCGGGACGAGCTGGACGCGACGGAAAGAAAGCGTACGCCATCCTGTTGTGGAACGGGCACGACCATGCCGTACTGGCAAAAAGGATCAAGACCACTTTCCCATCCAAGGAGATCGTGCGCGATGTGTATGATCATCTGGCTTATTTCTTCCAAGTGGGACTGGGCAGCGGCAACGGGCACACCTTCACGTTCAACATAGATCAGTTCTGCTATATCTACCACTTCTACCCTCTCTACGTAAACTCCGCGCTGCACATCTTGCAAAGCGCAGGTTACATCGAATATGAGACCGATCCCGACGCGCGAGCACGACTTAGGTTCCTGCTTGGACGCGACGAGCTCTACAAGCTATACGAAACAACGCCCAACGAGGAGGCCGTCATCTCCGCCTTGCTACGGAACTATAGCGGCCTGTTCTCCGACTACCGTTACGTTGAAGAGGCACTCATCTCACAGGTTAGCGGGCTCAGTCAGAATGAGGTTTACCTCATCCTAAAAAGCCTGAGCCACAGGCGAATACTACATTTCATCCCTCAGCGCAAGACACCATTCATCACCTACACCCAAGATCGCATAGACGGTTGCGACGTGGTGATACCTGCCAGCGTGTACGACCAACGCAAAGAGCAATTCATCAAGCACGTCAACGCCATAGAAGCATACGCCACCAACAACCACGTGTGCCGTAGCCGACAGCTCCTCCGCTACTTCGATGAGACGAAATCGGAAGACTGCGGCATCTGCGACGTATGCGTTGACCACCAGCCCAACCCCAATGCGGAACAAGAATTCAAAGACGCCAAGCAAGCCATACTCGACCTCTTAGCCGATCATAAGCCCCACGACATCAAAGAAACATCCGAGCTTCTTTTGCCCCGAAAAGCCTTCAAGGAAGCACTCAAATATCTCTGCAATGAGGAACTCGTTCACATAGACGGCCTCTTGATTTACCGCTAATCACGAGAATCGCCCTTCATTATCAAACCTTAGCCCCCAAACGTCACATCCAAAGCGCCGCATTGCAACAGGACAATGGCCCAACGGCATGTTCAAAACGCAACCTTTCGAATGTTACAAAGACATAAATCCCTGACTCTCGCTTAAGGAGAGCCAGGGATTCCTATTTGTGTTTGTGCTTGTGTTTGTGTCTATATCCTATTAGTTGTTTTCAGGACGCAACTGGCGTACTGTCTCGGCGGCACGCCACATCTCCATGTCGTGCATGGCCTGCAGCTCGGCATTGAGCTTCTCGCGGTAATCGGGCAGTGAGTTCTTGTCGATAGAAATCTGAGCCTCTGTACCATTCTCCACGCTCAGGTAGAGCCATTCCATCACAGGCTTGATGGCTGCCTTGAAGCGAGGAGCCCAGTCGAGGGCGCCACGCTGGGCCGTTGTTGAACAATTGGCGTACATCCAATCCATTCCCTTCTCACCAAACAACGGGGCAAGGCTCTGTGTGAGCTCCTCAACAGTCTCATTGAAAGCCTCAGAGGGTGAGTGTCCGTGAGAACGGAGCACCTCATACTGGGCCTCGAACAATCCCTCAATAGCACCCATCAGCGAGCCGCGCTCACCAGTAAGGTCAGACGTAGCCTCCTTGTGGAAGGTTGTCTGGAACAAGTAACCAGCGCCAATGCCGATACCGAAAGCTATGCACTTCTCCTCGGCCTTGCCCGTAGCATCCTGATAGATGGCATACGAGCAGTTCAAGCCACGGCCCTCAAGGAACATAGTGCGAAGTGATGTGCCCGATCCCTTAGGAGCCACCATGATGACATCAACATCCTCGGGAGGAACAACACCTGTGCGATCCTGCCAGTTGATAGCAAAGCCATGACTATAATAGAGGGTCTTACCCTTTGTAAGATACTTCTTAAGCTTAGGCCAAACGGCAATCTGACCGGCATCGGAAAGCAACATGCAGATGATGGTTCCTTTCTCGGCAGCCTCCTCTATGGAGAACAAAGTCTTGCCCGGTACCCATCCATCGGCAACAGCCTTGTCGTAGGTCTTACCCTGACGTTGGCCTACAATTACATTGAAACCATTATCCCTAAGGTTGCCTGCCTGACCAGGACCCTGAATACCATATCCGATAACAGCGATTGTCTCGTCCTTCAAAATCTCACGAGCTTTCTCCAACGGAAACTCTTCCTTGGTGACAACATCTTCTACAACGCCACCAAAATTCATTTTTGCCATAAGCTAATATTATTAAAAACGTTATACGTCAAAGTTCTCTCAGCATCTTCATGCATTGTTTACGTGCACAAAGGTAGTGATTTAAAATAATATATGCAAGTTTTCTTTTAATCTTTTACGAATTTCATCAAACATCTTACGATTTCTTGCTTTGTATCATCATCGCGAGTGATACGCACACAATACTCATCGACTCCAGTTTGCTCTTTCCATAAGCTCAGCCTGTCGCCTTGATGAGCCTCAGCCACATAGGCAACCTCGAAGCGTTTGAGCCGATGCTGGCGGTACCAATCGAGGTCGAAAAGATCGAGCACATGCTCGATGTATTTTACGGAATTGATGTGTCCGTTGACATCCACATCATTATAATAGGTGTCGATGGTGCGAACGAGCGCCGCATCTTTGCCCATCTTCACCCTACCCGGCTTGTCGATGGGGCACGGCTTGTCGGTTTCCACATACTCGCTGATCAATCCCCCTTGCACCTCGAAGATGTCGGCAGGCTGGCGTGTTTCTGTATCGATCAAGGCCCACACGCTGCGTCCATAGCCATAGACTTTTCCATCGTCGGGACTTTTCACAGCGAAGTTACGGCTGGTAAAGAAGCGCATCACGCCCTCAACCCACGTCTCGATGTCGAACTTCTCGTATGCCACCGGCATCTCCTCCATCTCAATGACCAGTCGCGACAACACCCACGTGCGGTGAATCTTGTTGAGGTAACTCATGCCATAGTCGCGGTCGTTGCTATGGAAGTCGGCGGCATTGAGCATAGAATTGCCAAGATGTCCAACAAACAGATGGTTGCTGAAGTCGCAACGGAACGGCTCCGCCATGAATGCATAGCGGCCAACCTTAGGCAATAGTTCTTTCTTCATAGTTGTTATTCTTGATGTTTATTAAGGTAATCGGTGACTGGTTCGTCAAAGCTGCGGGTCACGGCGATGTGGCCTGAGCGCGTGTACTGCAAGATACAGCGGTACCTGTTGAACTGCTCATAGAGGTCGGTGATATCCTCTGTCAGTCCGGCTTGCAACACAGTGGAATATGTGGGGTTAACCTCCATCATACGCGCACCGTGCTTTCGGATGACGCGCGATATCTCTGAGTTGTCGAGCAGTACGGGGGTGGAGATCTTAAAGATGGCCACCTCGTGGATAAACAACTCTTCGTTGGTATAGTAATTGGCCTTGATGACGTCTATTTTCTTCTCGATCTGCTTGGTGATTTTCTCGATCTGGTCGGGGGCGCTCCAACAAGTGATGGTGTACTTGTGGATTCCCTCCAGGCTCGAAGCCGACACATTGAGGCTCTCTATATTCACTTGGCGACGAGTGAAGACGGCTGTCACTTGATTGAGAACACCCACTACGTTCTCGCTGTAAACCAGCAGGGTGTAAAACTGCTTGGCCGTTTCTTTATCCTTATTATCCATACGTTTTCTCAATTTGTGGTTAAATGTCCAGATGCAGCAGCATCTCGTCGATGGCACTACCGGGAGTAATCATCGGCGTTACGTTCTCGTCCTCCTTCACTGCGCACTCCAACAAATAAGGTCCGTCGGTGCTGAGCATCTCGGCTATCTTAGCCTTCAAGTCGGCTCGGTCGACAGCCACACTATAAGGGATGCCGTAACCGCGTGCGATGATCTCGTAACAGGGATTCATCATGCGGGTGAACGAATGGCGATGGTTGAACATCAGGTCTTGCCATTGGCGCACATTGCCCAGGTAATTGTTGTTGAGCAAAATCATTTTCACGGGTGCCTGCTGCTCCATGATAGTGCCCAGCTCTTGGATGGACATCTGGAAGCCGCCATCGCCCATGAACAGGCAGATGGTGCGGTCGGGCGCGCCAAAGGTGGCACCGACAGCCGCTGGTAGACCAAAGCCCATGGTTCCCAGGCCTCCGCTGGACACAACGCTCCGCTTGTGCTTGTACTTGAAGTATCGACAAGAGAACATTTGGTTCAGGCCCACATCGTTCACGAGAACAGCATTGCCCTCGGTAGCCTCTGCCACAGCATTGACCACCTCGCCCATCAGCAACGGTCCGCCGGTGGGATGGATAGAGGGCGTGATAACCTCCTGCTGTTCCTCGGCCTGTAACGGCTTGAACGAGTCGCGCCACTCTTGGTGCGAAGCCTCATGGAGCAAACTTGTAATGGCGGGCAACGACACCTTGCAGTCGCCCACAACGGCCACATCGGTCTTCACATTCTTGTCGATCTCCGACGGATCGATGTCGAGATGAATTATCTTAGCTTGACGGGCGTAGCTATCGAGGCGCCCCGTGACACGGTCAGAGAAGCGCATGCCAATAGCGATCAGCACATCACACTCCTGCTCCTTGACGTTGGGCGCATAGTTGCCGTGCATACCCAGCATACCCATGTTGAGCGGATGATCGGAAGGCAGGGCCGAGAGGCCCATCAGTGTGCGGCCCGCAGGAATGTCGGCCTTCTCGAGAAACGCCTTGAGTTCCTGCTGTGCGCCACCCAGTTCCACGCCCTGTCCTACGAGGGCAAAGGGCTTCTGAGCCTTGTTGATGAGTTCGGCGGCCTGTCGCACAGCCTCCTCACTAACCTCGGGATACGGGTTATACGACCTCACATTGTCGGCCTTGCCCGGCATCCACTTGGCCTTACCCGTCTGCGCATTGCGCGGAAAATCGAGCACCACTGGGCCTGGGCGACCACTGCGGGCGATGTAGAACGCCCGATTGACGGCCCAAGCCACATCCTCGGCGCTGCGTATCTGATAGCTCCACTTGGAAATGGGTTGCGCCATTCCCACGAGGTCGACCTCCTGGAAGGCGTCGGTGCCAAGCGAAGCCACACCCACCTGTCCAGCAATAACCACAATGGGCGTAGAGTCCATCATGGCATCGGCCACACCGGTCAGCGTGTTGGTGGCGCCGGGACCCGACGTCACTACAGCCACGCCCACTTCGCCGCTCACCCGCGCATAGCCCTCGGCGGCATGGGCGGCAGCCTGCTCGTGGCGCACCAACACATGGCGGAACCACGGATCGCGCTTACGCGTATAGGTGTAGAGCGCATCGTAAACGGGCATGATGGCTCCACCGGGGTATCCAAATATCGTGCGCACACTTTCCTGATACAGGGCGCGCATCAAAATCTCTGCTCCTGTGCATTCCTCACCAATGCGGATTCCAGCCCAGGGCACTTCCTTTATGTTGTCTTCTGTCATAAGTAGTCTGCTTAATCTATGATTCTTACACCGCCCTTGTCGGCAGAGCTAACACTCTGCGCATAAGCCCTCAAGGCCTTGCTCACCTCACGGTGGCGACGCAACGGCTGCTGCGGGCGAGCCGCCAATTCCTCATCGCTGAGTTTGACGTTGATGGTACGGCTGGGAATGTCGATGACGATGATGTCGCCATCCTTGATTTTTCCAATGTTGCCACCCGACGCCGCCTCGGGCGATATGTGTCCAACGCTCAAGCCGCTGGTGCCGCCCGAGAATCGTCCGTCGGTGATAAGGGCACACTCTTTGCCGAGATGGCGGCTTTTGATGTAGGAGGTGGGATAAAGCATTTCCTGCATGCCCGGACCGCCCTTGGGACCTTCGTGGGTGATGACGACGCAATCGCCCGACTTCACCTTACCTCCGAGAATGCCCTCACAAGCGTCGTCCTGAGAATCGAAGACCACGGCTGGACCTTCGAAATGCCACAGTTCGGGAGCCACACCGGCTGTTTTCACCACACAACCATCTTGGGCGATGTTGCCAAAGAGCACTGCCAAACCACCGTCTTTCGTATAGGCGTGTTCCATATCGCGTATGCATCCCGCAGCACGATCGGTGTCAAGACTGGGCCATTGCTCATTCTGACTGCCCATCTGGGTGGAGAAACGGCGACCGGGGGCACTGTGGTAGATGCGGTCGGCCTCAGCATCGACCGACGCGCCAGTGATGTCGTAGCGAGCCATTGCCTCGTCGAGCGTCAGTCCATCAACGCGCTTGGCGTGGCCACGTATCAGTCCGCCCTTGTTCAGCTCGTTCAAAATGCCCAGGATGCCACCAGCTCGGTTGCACTCTTGGACTGAATATTTCTGGGTGTTGGGCGAAAGCTTGCACAGGCATGGCGTCTTTCGGCTCAGCTCATCGATGTCGTTCATATTGAAGTCGGCGCCGCCCTCTTGGGCCACAGCCAACAGATGGAGCACGGTATTGGTGGAACCTCCCATGGCGATATCGAGCGTCATGGCATTGAGGAATGCATCGCGCGTAGCGATGTTACGCGGCAGCACACTCTCGTCGCCATCTTCGTAATAAGCCAAAGCGTTCTTTACGATTTGGCGGGCGGCCTGCTTAAATAGTTCTATACGATTGGCATGTGTGGCAAGAATGGTGCCGTTGCCGGGAAGCGACAGGCCTATGGCTTCGGTAAGCGAGTTCATAGAGTTGGCCGTGAACATACCCGAGCAACTGCCACAACCGGGGCACGCGCATTGCTCAATCTGCTGCAACTCGTCGTCGCTCACCTCACTGTCGGCTCCAGCGATCATGGCCGTAATGAGGTCGGCGTTCTGACCACGCCAACGCCCGGCTTCCATGGGACCGCCCGAGCAGAACACCGTGGGGATGTTGAGGCGCATGGAAGCCATGAGCATGCCCGGAGTTACTTTGTCGCAGTTTGAGATGCAAATCATGGCGTCAGCCTTGTGGGCGTTGACCATGTATTCCACTGAGTCGGCAATGATGTCGCGCGATGGCAGGGAGTAAAGCATACCATCGTGACCCATGGCGATTCCGTCGTCGATGGCGATGGTGTTGAATTCGGCTGCATAGCAACCCATCTTTTCGATTTCCTGCTTAACAATCTGTCCAATCTCATGCAAATGTGTGTGGCCGGGTACAAACTGCGTGAATGAGTTGACAACAGCAATAATGGGTTTGCCAAACTGCTCGTGCTTCATTCCTGTGGCAACCCAAAGGGCGCGAGCTCCTGCCATACGTCTGCCTTCCGTGCAGACGGCACTTCTCAATGGATGTTTCATAACTACTTGTTCTCTAAATACGGCTGCAAAGGTAACTACTTTAACTCAATTCTACAACAATCCGTTTTAAAAAAATCATGTTTTTTAATCAAACTGAAAGTAAAAAACACCATTTAAACACAAAATAATAACAAACCAACCTGTCCTAACGCTACCATCCATCAACTTGCCTGACTGCAGAATTTGATGGGTGTACCAACAAAAATCCGCTGGCTTCCATGCGGGAAACCAGCGGATTTCATATTTTCAAGGCTCTCTATGCGAAGCCTTATGGGATGCGATTACTTTACGTAAACGATAGCCAGACGGTTAGAAGTGCTGCCCTGAACACCCTTACCTGTAGCCTCGTCAACAATAACGCCCTTGTTGCTCAGGTACTTGGCAACAACCTTGGCACGAGCCTCAGAGAGCTTCTGGTTGAACTTCTTGCTACCCTCAGGAGAAGCTGTAGCGATAACCTTCACGTGGCTACCCTCCTTAACAGCGTCGAGAGCTGCCTTAGAATCTCTGGTCAGAGCGCTCTTGCCCTGTGCGAAAGTAACGATAACAGTGTTGGCGGCGCAGTCGGCGTTAACCTCCTTGACAACCTCCTTGACAACCTCCTTAGGCTTCTTGGCGAGCTCGTTGCGCAGATCATTGATGGTCTGGTTCAGAGCGTCGATCTCGTTCTGGTCGCGGAGCTGGGCAACGGTGAAGTTGTGACGGCCGTCGTGGTTCTGGAACTTGTAAACAACACCAGCGTTGAGCTGGAAGAAAGCGTTGTTGATGTTATAAGCACCCTGGTTGGCGCTAGATGTGGCCTTGTAACCATAGTCATTATAGTCGCTCTCGCCATTGCAGCCAGGCATACCGTTGAACACCCATGTCACTGCAGGCTCAACATAGAACTGCCACTGCTTCTTGCTGCCGAAGTTGAACTGGAAGTCCAAACCAGCCTTAGAAGTCATACGGTTGATGGCGCGGCCATCCTCCTGGTGCATGAACACGTGACCCCAGCCGATGCCATAAACAGCACCCAGCTCAAATGTGCGAGGGTCGCCCTTGTAACCAGCGAACAGGTTGCTGAGGTTCAGGGTTCCGAGCAAAGAGGTGTTCATTGCGCGAACAGCCAAACGGGTAGAGGCCCAAGGCTTGTTTGAGAAATAAGCGTTGCTCTCAATGGCCAAACCGAAGACCGGGGTGATGTTCTTACCAATGCGCAGGCCAGCGTTGGGGTTAAGACCCTTCATCCAGCTGTGGCCAGTCATCTTGGTGCTAACGCCACCGTTAACTCCAATGTACATGTTGTCAAAAACCTTGCTTCCCTCAACTGTAGTCTGAGCAGAAACAGAAGCGGCAACCAAAGCGGCTGCAAACAAAGTAAATAACTTTTTCATACTCTCTAAAATTAAAATTATTTATGTTTTATTCTATTATCTCTCGTCGTTTCAGAATGCAAAGAAAATGTTTTTTCTTGAAACATCCAAATATTTCACCCACAAAAAGACACATTTTGCATCAAAAACGTATTTTACATCACTTTTCTACACTAAAAACAGAGAAAAACCAAAGGAAAGGCCACATATTGAATATATTATCCTTTGATTTACATGGTTTCAAAAGCCTGTGCCCGTTAACACATAAGAAGATAAAAGATGGCTATATCAATGGAACAATAGACCATAATCTATCCACGAAAACAGACGTCACCCCACAACCAAAAGCACGAAACTTAATGACATTCAGGCATTTCAATAATTATGCATTACAATTACAAAGCTTTAAAACGGGGCCTATCCACATCGAATATCGCACAGGGACGGCCTGCCAACAAACGCAACTTTTTTCAGCAAAGAAACCCAAACCAAAGACCAATCTATCACACAAGTCCATGTTATCACGCCCGACAAAGAACACCCTTCTGTAACCAGCAACCCTCCTCCACCCCACACCTTATATTACATAGAGATACGATAGTCGGTTGGGTGCGTTTGTAAAAAGCGCGACAAACTATATTGAAAACTACACATTTATTATCCAGCGCAGAAATATTTGGCGAAAATACGCCATTCTCAGCGCATTTACACAATCATCTGACAATCAGCATCTTATCGCACAAAAGCTTCATTCAACTCTCCACATCCATCCTTCAACCTTGCAAAATATGCCTAACCGCAGTGCGAAACATGGCTAACCAAGACTCGAAACATGGCCTTTCGCATCTCAGTTTGGCATGTCTCGCAACTCGAAAGATGCCTAACCGCAGGCGTTTCTGCTATTTCAGCCACCAGATTCTCGCAAAAATAACATTTTCGCACGCTAGTTCACTGGAAACACCCCACTAACTTTTTAGCCAAAAATCAAGACAGCGCCCACAGATTCCACGTAGCTGCCACCTTGCCGTTTGCCAAAGGGAGCTAAAAAAAACGAATGGGCGAAGTTGAAGTCGCCCATTCGTTTCATATCCAATCATTTGTTAGATTGAGGCTGTTTTTAGAATGTGATCACTTTCACAGAATAGGGTTCGAGTTCCACCTTTGGGCCAACCTCAACGCCAGTTGTCTCCACAACGGTACGCTCAGAGGGTTTGCCTGCAAAGCCTTCAACCTTTGCACCAGTGGGGATAGCGAGCCCCTGCAACGACACGGAGAGGCTGGCAGGCAGGGCATTAACCAACTTAACGATGGTCTTGCCCGTCTTGCTATCCCTCACCACGCTTGCTGCCACGCGGTGGCTCAGCTCAGGGCGTACGCTCATCTTCGAGCCCACATACACATCGCCACTATGGGTACCCCATAAACGCTGAGTGTGGTAACTCGGTGTCAGGCAGGTAATGGTGTCGTTGTTGAAGTAAATCATGTCGGGGTTCCAATTGGAATAGCCGTCCTTACACAACAATGGCGCGTAGCTTGTCATGGACACCACATCACCATTGCGCTCCAAGCCACAGAGATACATGGCCTCAACGAGAGCACTCTCCACCGTGCGGGTGCTCGAGGCGTACTCACCTAAATACACCTTGGGCGCATTGCGGTCGTAGTGGTCGTAGTAGTCTTGATGGTGCATGAACCATCCCGGCGACTCATAATAGTGCTCGTCAACAAGATCGAGAATGTCTTTGTGTTCCTTGGCAAACTTCCAGCCCTCCACATAGTCGGCCGACGGGTCATGGAAGGGACCCACTGTACCTACGACTATCATATTGGGATACTTTGCCTTGATGGCCTTGCAGATCATCTCGTAACGCTCCTCAAACGTGGTGGAGATAATGTCCTCGTTGCCGATACCCACATATTTGAGTCCAAATGGTTCGGGGTGGCCGGCCTCGGCGCGCATCTTGGCCCATTTCGACGTGGCGGGGTCGCCATTGGCCCACTCTATCATGTTGAGGATTTCTTGGCAATAGGCAGGCATGTCTTTCATGGGGATACCACCCTGCTGCCCCCCAAGGCCTTCCTTGTTGGGAACGGAATTTTGACAGGGAACACCTGCTGCCAACACAGGCAACGGCTCAGCCCCAAGGTCTTCGCAAAACTGGAAATACTCGTAGAAACCCAAGCCGCGAGTCTGATGGTAGCCCCAAATGTTCTTATCGGGCTTACGGTCTTGCCAAGGTCCAACGGTATGGTTCCAATGGTAGATGTTGTCGAGGCCCTGTCCGTGACTCATGCAACCGCCTGGGAACCTCACAAACTTTGGATGGAGAGCGGCAATGGCCTCGGCCAAGTCCTTGCGGAGCCCATGCCCCTTGAAGGTCTCATGGGGGAAGAGGCTCACCATATCGATCGCCACATGACCTTCCTTGAGCGGTGTCAGAGCCAAGCGCACCTGTCCCTTCACCGCTTTCTTATCCACTACCAGCGGAAGGGCATAGCGATTCCAGCCTTGGCCCTCGGTCTTGATTTTCTCCTTGGCATACACCTCACCATTCTGACCGATGAGTTGCACCAACACCTGGTTCTTTTCACCATTCTCATTGCGCAGGTAAACAGAAAAGTCGAACGCTTGGTTAGCTGCTGCCGTGATGCCATCCCACCCTATATTATATAAGGTGTCTTTAGCAGCCACCACTGCATAGTGGGCGTTGTTCTTGCTCAGAGGCACATCGGTCTTCACAACAATGGGGCGGTTCGATTGCCATGCGGTGGTTGACGACCATTCGCGTCGATCGGCCGAGTTGTACTCAAAGTCGCGATTTTGCACCAACTCTGCATACAATCCGCCATCGGCCGCACGACTGATGTCCTCAAAAAACACGCCAATGAGCTTATCGCTAATGGGTTTGGACTTCGAAGCGTCGACGCGGAGGGTGGCGTCGACATGGTTGCCAATGGAGGCAAAACGCTTGGCATCGTCGCGCATCGACTCGCTACTCAGCTCCGCATCGCGACGAACGGCATCGAAATACTGGCAGATGTAATCGAGATGCACCTTGGGCACATCAAACATATTGCCATGACGCAACACGCCATTCACCGTGGCCGTGTCCTTCATCCATGCCGCATCGTCGATGGTACTGGGATCAGGCGACTCAGTAAACTTGCGGAAATCCTTCGATGCCTGCACATAATGCTTCGACCCATCCTTAGCCTTATAATAAATGTCGAACGTTCCGTCGTCCATCTGGAACATCACCGGACTGAGCGCTCCCTTCACGGTGGTCTGCGGATAATCTTGCGGACGCCATGTCACAAGATCCTCACTGTAAGCCGCGGCGAAACAAGGAGAATAGTTGTTCACGCTAAACACAAGTCGCCAAGAGCCATCCTCAGCATGAATCACACAAGGGTCGTACATGCGTTTCTCGCTTCCCCACTGCGCATAATCAGACGAACACAACTGGCCAACATCCATCCAAGTCTCGTCATCAGTGAAATAAGCCAGGTGAAGACCTGCTTTCTCGCCAGGCGAATAGATAAAAACCTCGCACGTCGTATCATTGTTCAATATCTGATAAGCGGGCAACGTTTGTTGGGCTTTGGCCTGAACTGCCGCACAAGCAGCCAGGACAATCAGCAATTTCTTCATATTTTACGGTTCAAGTTGGTTTGTTTTTGAATTGAACGGATAGGAATAGCAAAAGCCATCAAATCATTCCTCTAAATGGCTGAGTGCAGCCTATCTTATGCAAAGATAATGTTTTCCCAACACAATATGGCTTTGGAAAAGCGAAAAAATAGCCAAAAATAAAAAACAAAAAAGGCAGGTAACATCACTGCCACCTACCTTCCAAAACTAGAGAGTTATAAAAAAATCAAGTATTATACGGTTTGTTCTATAATCTTCATGCCCTCTTCCACAGCCTGCATATTCAGCGGGATGAGGCCATGATGACGTTCAGGCAAACTCTTGAAGAGCGCCTTGTTGAGACCGTCGGTGCTCACCACGGGAGCAACCTTCAGCAATCCACCCAGCACAATCATGTTGAAAACCTTGGAATTCTTCATTTCCGCAGCCTTGTCCATGGCGTTGATGCGATACACGTGGATATCCTTACGGTCTGTAGGGGTCATGATGCCATATCCATCATAGATGAGAATACCGCCAGGCTTCACCTTGGGCGCAAACTTATCCATCGACGGCTGGTTGAGGACGATGGCTACATCATATTTGCTCAGGATGGGCGACGAGATGCGCTCGTCGCTAACAATGACGGTCACATTAGCCGTTCCACCTCGCTGCTCAGGGCCGTAGGCAGGCATCCATGTCACTTCCTTGTTCTCCATCAGGCCCGAATAAGCTAAAATCTTACCCATCGAGAGAACGCCTTGTCCTCCGAAACCTGAAATTATGATTTCTGTTTTCATTCGTCCAACGTATTTTTTAAATCACCCTTGACATATTTCTCAAACATGTGCTCCTCCATCCATTGGTTGGCCTTCACAGGAGAAAGTTTCCAACCGCTGTTGCAGGTAGACACAATTTCCACGAGACTGGAGCCCTTACCCTCCATAGAAGCCGTGAAAGCTTTCTTTATGGCGGCCTTCGCCTTGCGAATAGCGCCTACGTTCTCCACGCTTTGGCGAGTTACGTAGCACGTTCCCTCAAGGTGAGAAGCAAGCTCTGTGATGTTGAGAGGATAGCCATGAATCTTCGGATCACGGCCATAAGGACAGGTGGCAGTCTTCTGACCAATGAGCGTTGTGGGCGCCATCTGTCCACCTGTCATGCCGTAAATGGCATTGTTGATGAAGATCATGGTCAGGTTCTCGCCACGGTTGAGCGCGTGAATGGTCTCGCAGGCTCCGATACAAGCCAAGTCGCCATCACCCTGATAGGTGAAAACGAGGCGGTCAGGCCACAGGCGCTTGATGGCCGTTGCCACGGCAGGTGCACGTCCATGGGCAGCCTCCTGCCAGTCGATGTCAAGATAACGATAGGCGAAAACTGCGCATCCCACAGGGCATACGCCCACCACTTTCTCCGACATGCCCATCTCCTCAATGACCTCAGCCACGAGTTTGTGGACCACTCCATGAGAACATCCCGGGCAATAATGCATGGGGGTGTCGTTCATCAGTTCCGGTTTCTTGTAAACAAGATTCTCCGGTGCAATTATATCGTTTGCCATCTTCCTTACCTCATTAATTTGTCCTTCAAAACGTTGACTATCTCCTCCGGATCGGGCACGATGCCACCCAAACGACCGAAATGCTCAACTGGCAGAGCGCCATTGACCGCCAACTTGACGTCTTGGATCATCTGACCGGCGTTGATCTCGCTGACGAGAATGCCCTTCTTGCCCTTTGCGGCAGCGGCAATCTCCTTACTCGGGAACGGCCACAGCGTAATGGGGCGGAACAGGCCCACCTTGATGCCCTCGGCACGTGCCAGTTCAACAGCCTTCTCACCAATACGGGCCGCACTTCCGAACGAAACGATGATGTAATCGGCATCGTCGCACTGCTGCGCCTCGTAGCGCACCTCGTTGTCCCGAATAGTTTGGTACTTCTCCTGCAAGTGTATGTTGCGAAGCTCCATGACCTCAGGCTTCAACTCCAACGATGTCAAGATGTTGGGCTCACGGTCTTTCGTGCGTCCCATAGTTGCCCATGGGCACTCTTTCCTCACCTCTTCCTCAGTACGGCGAGGCTTGAATGGAGGCAACACCACCTTCTCCATCATCTGTCCGATGACGCCATCGGAGAGAATCATGGCCGGGTTACGATATTTGAAAGCCAACTCGAAAGCCAAGTCTACAAAGTCGGCCATCTCCTGAACGGAGTTCGGTGCCAGCACAATGACGTTGTAGTCACCATTGCCACCGCCACGTGTGGCCTGGAAATAGTCGCTCTGTGATGGCTGGATGGTTCCCAATCCAGGGCCACCGCGCTGCACATTGACTATGACGCCCGGTATCTCGGCGCCAGCCATATATGATATTCCCTCCTGCATGAGGGCAATTCCTGGCGACGAAGAGGTGGTCAGCACACGCTTTCCTGCGCCTGCTCCGCCATACACCATATTGATGGACGACACCTCGCTCTCAGCCTGCACAACCACCATACCAGTGGTTTCCCAGGGCTTGAGCAGCGCCAGGGTTTCAATGATTTCACTCTGTGGGGTAATGGGATAGCCGAAAAAAGCATCGGCGCCACATCGGATGGCAGCGTTGGCAATAGCCTCGTTGCCTTTCATTAACACGACTTCTTGTTCTGCCATAGCTTTAGTCCTCCATCTTTTTCTTATAAACCGTAATGCACCCATCAGGACATACGACACCGCAACTGGCGCAGCCAATGCAGTCGTCTGGTCGAGCAGCCTCCACGTACGGATAACCGTGGACGTTCACCTTTTTCTGAGCCAGCGCGATAACATCCTTCGGGCAAGCCACTATGCACAATTGGCATCCCTTGCATCGATCTGTGTTAACGACAATGGCACCTTTAAATTTAGCCATAGGTATAAGATTTAAACAGGTTTGTTATTTCTTCATACTCTGCGTTTGGCCCACGCGGCTTATCCCATCATGGGTTATACGCATCTTTATTATAGAAATTCAAGATGTCCTCGAGCATCGCCTTCGCCTCCACAGCGGGCGACTCGGGGTCGAGTTCTATCGCCTCCATATAGCAATCGAGCGCATGTTTCCAGTCGCCCTGCTGCCTGTAGGCGTTGCCTTTTTGATACCAGTCGGTTGCGGTCATACCTCTTAATAGTAAGCTTTCTTGCCTGCTGCCAACGTATTCCTCATCAAGGAGCAAATGGTCATGGGACCCACTCCGCCTGGCACGGGCGTGATAAACGAGCACTTCGGTGCCACCTCGTCGAATTTCACATCGCCATTGAGGCGGAATCCGCTCTTGCGTGTGGCATCGGGAACACGCGTTGTGCCCACATCGATGACTACTGCACCCTCTTTCACCATGTCGGCCGTCACGAAGTCGGGACGTCCGATGGCAGCGATGATGATATCGGCCTCACGGCATTCCTCCTTCAAGGTCTTAGAGTGAGAGTGGCACACGGTCACTGTAGCGTCGCCATACTGCTTCTGCATCATGAGTTGCGCCATAGGCTTTCCTACGATATTGCTGCGGCCAAGGATGACACATTTCTTGCCAGAGGTCTCCACATGATAGTGTTGGAGCAAGGTCAGAATGCCAAGTGGCGTAGCCGAGATGAAGCACGGCAGGCCAATGCTCATACGTCCCACATTGATGGGATGGAATCCATCGACATCTTTGCGATAGTCGATAGCCATGATAATTTTTTGCTCATCGATGTGCTTTGGCAGCGGCATCTGGACGATGAATCCGTCGACATCCTCGTCTTTGTTGAGACGGTCGACGCAAGCCAACAACTCCTCCTCCGTGACATCAGCCTCGTAGCGGATGAGTGATGACTTGAAACCGCACTGCTCGCAAGCAATCACCTTGTTCTTCACATAGGTCTCAGAGCCTCCATCGTGCCCCACGAGCACGGCGGCCAGGTGCGGTTGCTTACCTCCGCGGGCCACGATGTCCTTCACCTCTTCGGCGATTTGCTGCTTAATGGCAGTAGCTGTCGCCTTTCCATCTATTAATGTGTAAGCCATTGTTCTCCTTATTTATATTTAGGCAAACGGAATTTAATATTTAGGCATGCAGAATCTGTCATTCCCGCATGCGGGATTCCTTGTTGGAGCAAGTCAAACCACCAACTCCGAAATGCGTGTTTTACAGTTTCGGCATGCGTGGCATAGCGCCCTTCATGTCTTTCATTCGCGCCATCATTGACATGGCTTGGTTTCCCGTAACCATCTTCATCATCTTGCGCGTTTGGTCGAACTGCTTCACCAGTCGGTTCACTTCTTGTATGCTGGTGCCCGATCCCTTTGCGATACGCATCTTGCGGCTTTGGTTGAGCACCTCGGGATGCGTACGCTCCTGCGGTGTCATGCTTCGGATGATGGCCTCAATGCCGTTGAACGCATTGTCGTCGATATCGACATCCTTGATGGCCTTACCCACACCGGGAATCATAGAAGCCAGTTCTTTCAGGTTGCCCATCTTCTTGATTTGCTCTATTTGCTTGAGGAAATCGTCGAAATCGAATTTGTTCTTCTGAATCTTCTTTTGCAGGCGCTTAGCCTCTTCCTCATCGAACTGTTCCTGAGCGCGTTCCACCAATGAGACAACGTCACCCATACCGAGGATACGATCGGCCATACGCTCTGGGTGGAACACGTCGATTGCCTCCATCTTCTCGCCCGTTCCGATGAACTTGATGGGCTTTGTCACCACCGTTCTGATTGACAGGGCAGCACCGCCACGGGTGTCACCGTCGAGCTTTGTGAGCACCACTCCGTCGAAGTCGAGTCGGTCGTTGAACTCCTTGGCGGTGTTCACAGCGTCCTGACCGGTCATGGAGTCGACCACGAAGAGCGTCTCGTCGGGATGAATGGCATCCTTCAGCGATGCGATCTCGCGCATCATCGACTCATCGACAGCCAATCGACCTGCGGTATCCACGATCACAACGTCGTGGCCTTTGGCCTTTGCCTCTTGAATGGCATGGAGCGCTATCTCGTTGACATTCTTGTTTTCGTCCTCAGCGTACACCGGGACGCCGACCTGTGCTCCCACCACCTTCAGCTGCTCGATGGCAGCCGGGCGATAGACGTCGCACGCCACCAACATAGGGTTTTTGTGCTGCTTGGTCTTGAGCATATTGGCCAGCTTACCGCTGAACGTGGTCTTACCCGAACCTTGAAGTCCGGACATCAAGATAATGGAAGGCTTTCCCGACAGATGCAACTCGGTGGCTTCGCCACCCATCAACTTGGCCAGTTCATCGTGCACAATCTTAACCATGAGTTGCCCCGGCTTCACAGCCGTCAACACGTTCATACCCAGTGCCTTCGTCTTCACCGTGTCGGTAAAGTTCTTGGCCACTTTATAGTTGACGTCGGCGTCCAAAAGAGCGCGGCGAACATCCTTGAGGGTTTCCGCCACGTTGATCTCGGTGATCTTGCCTTCACCTTTCAGTATCTTGAAAGAGCGTTCCAGGCGTTCACTTAAGTTCTCAAACATTTCTTATCTATTACTTCTTAACTTGATTTTCTTTATTTCAAAAGACATTCCTACGGCTACACGCGCACCGTATCTTGTCGCTTTTCGAATCATCGCCTGCTTTTCCACGAATTGCCAGCGTTGTGCAAACCATTTGTTTTACCAGCCTTTCCGCGACCTTCATCGTCTCCACCTTTTGCAAAAACGGAGCCTACGGGCGCCATGAGAACTATCTCTCAAAAGGCCAAATGCAAGCTATCTTCTGCAAAGATACATAATAAATGGTTGCGACGAAAATAAAAAAGCAAGTTTTTTAAGCCAAATTCGCCATTTGGCCCAAAAAGACAGGAGATGCCGGAAGCTACTTTCCCATCCTACTCATCCAAGCGTTTCTTTCGTGCTTTTGCCTCCGTCCGAGTTTCCACACAGCCCACTACGACTTCTATTGAACCCAAATCGGCATTAGACCGAAATGGGTGAGTTATTATGATTTTATGGTTTCTTTCCAACTCTTGTCAGCGTTTCTTTCGGCATCTTGCTTCCGGTTGCGTTTCGCCATAGCCCGCTATGGCTTCAACGCACCCGTTGCAATCTGCTCGAAACAAACGCAAACAAGAATTGAAATCTAATGACCGATTTAGGTTGAAAATGGCTTGAAACAGCCATAAGCCGTTCCAAGCCATCCTCTTGATATGATGCGATCTATTGAAGAATCTGACGCTTTTGGCCGAAAGGCGCAAAGCTATCAGTGGAAAATCCTGAAGATTTCGCGCGAAGCCTCTGTTAGCGAGTATTATTACTTGCTAAACTTAGCACTGCGACGATGCCCACCGACGGTCCAACTCACGACATACACGCCTGAGGGCAGTGAGTTCACGTCCATCTTCTCTGAAGCCATGAACGAGCCCACCTTGCGTCCCGTAGCGTCGTAGACGTTAACTGTGAACCTCAGAGCGTCAGGCGTTTCACTACCGAAGTGCAGATAGCCCATGTCGCGATTGTAGGCCAGCGCATACTCATCAGGCTCCACGGCACCTATTCCCGTCACCTCAGGCGACAGCTTGTCGCCTTTCTTGAAGTACCACAGACGGTTCTTGCTGGTACCATTGCGCGAGTCGTTTGTGTAGCTCAGGATGTTTGTGTACGCGTTAGAGCTTCCGCCAGACAAGTTGGCGATATGATTCGTGTAAACATTGCGCAGGTTATAATATCCTTCCGTGCCTTGCGGCATGATGTCCCACAGCTGGCGCGTGTCGGTGGTGTCCACCTCAGCCAGTCCCAGTTGGGTTCCCACGTTTGCCGTGGGCGAAGGATCGTTGAGCGCCTTGTTCAATGAGCGGTTGACCAACGAGAAATACTTGCCCACGGGCCGTATGATCCACTCCTCCGCCCGACGGTCGCTTTGGTTGAAATAGCTATAAATCTGATCTGGCGCTCCCCCCTCTATGGCCATGGAATTGCCCGCATTGAGCACCCTATAGTAATAGTTTTCTGCCACGAACGGTGGCGTGGCGTCCGATGGCGTGTCGGGCGTTACGGGCCCATTGGGCTGCTTGGCGGCAAACGCCGAGGAAAGGAATTCGGTGTGATCGCTTACAAACTGCTTGAGGTCGTTCACATATTCCTTGTAACTCGAATACAACACGATCTCATGGTACATACGCGTGTCGATGCCCCACTTGCGGTAGTTCAGCTTTTGCGAGGCGTCAAGCAGCGCGGCCACACTGTCGATCTTCTGATGTAAGAAATCTACCAGTCCATCGCTGAGCGCCTTTTGGTAACGGCGATAGACAAGGCGCGCAAACCAAGGGTCGGTCCACATACGCTGCACCCACACCTTCGAGCCATTGTAAGCCACATTCACCATCAGCTGTCGTGTGGTGTTACTCCCTCCACGATCGGTTCGGTAATCGTTGTTGTAGGCAATATCGTAGTCCCACAGAGGTCCCCAATACAGCAGCGGATCGTTCTGGTCCTTGTAGAAATACGTGCTGTAGAAGCCGTCGACATTGGCCGACACCTCCGTGGCTATGTACCAGTTGGCGAGCGATGTGGAGTCCACAAACCTGCGATAACCTTTATACTCATCGGTGTAATCGCCCGAAATCAAGGCCCCCTCAAACTGATTCACATAATCGTTGATCCACGCCGTCTGCTTGGCCACAATCTCATCGTCGTCGGGGCGATGGATTCTGATGGGCACCCCATAGTAAGAGGTTGCGAAGCAGTTGCCGTCTCGAAATCCGTCTACCTCCAGCAGGTATCCTCCCGAGATGTCCGACGTCTCCGTAAGCGGGAAGTCTTGCTCCACCACATTCACACGATGGGGTCTCACATCCACCTGATCACTAATCTGATACGTGCCCAGGTAGACGCCATTGAGCTCAAGATCCACAAACTTGGCGGCTGGGTTGAACGCCATGCCAAGGAAATCACCCATATACGAAGTGATGGCGTTGCGCATCATGGTCTTATCTGCCGCGTTGGCCAGCAGCGTCCAGCTCTTGGCCTTGGCGTAACCTTTTCCCAAGAATTTCTGCTTCTCCTTGAATTTGATGCGATAAGGCTTCTTGCGCAGGCCCCACGTAGAGTTGCCTCGTCCGCGTATTTGCAGACTGTCGTATTGGGTCACTTGATCGTTCTCATCCACATACACCATCGTGGCATACATGTAAGTTTCTTTGCTCGACACGGCCTTGTTGCCTTCCGTATTGATATAGATGCAAGGCAGGTTGGTCTTACGCACATAAGTTTGTGCACATAAGGCCATTACCCAAAAAGCAAACAGCAGGGGGAGTAACAATCGTTTCATCACATAATCTTTATATTATATACGAAAAGAGGTGGGAATTTCCGCAGTTCCCACCTCTTTTTTTATTCATAAAAATGCATAAAATCACTCGAACACATTCTTTCGAATGCGCGTCAAGTAAGCCTTCATGCCATCGGCGTCTTTGTTGTCGATGATGGCCAGCAGTTCCTTCAACTCCGTGCGTATCTGCGCCACCTGATCGTGGGTATAGGGGTTGAAGAGCACCTCCTGCAGGAGATAGTCGTCCTCCGAGAGCACCCCACGCGCAATGTTCATGTGGCGCTTGAAGGTCGTTCCGGGCGCATCCTGATGCTTCATGACAGCCGAGAACACAAAGGTCGACACGAAGGGTATGCTCAGCGAGTAGGCCACCGTCTTGTCGTGCTCCTCGAAGGTGTACTCATAGATGTTGAGCCCCAACTTCTGATACAGGTCCTTGAAGAATATGCGGCCCATGTAGTCGCCTTCCTTGATGATGATTGCATTCTCTTCCGACAATTGGTTGAGGTTGGCGAAAGTGGGTCCGAACATGGGATGCGTCGACACATAGGGATGCCCCGTCTTCTCATAGAAGGCTTTCAGGTCGGTCTTCACCGATGCGATGTCGGAGATGATGCAATGCTCGGGCAGGTAAGGCAACACCTCCTCGAAGGCCGACAGGGTGTACTTCACGGTCACGGCGTTGATGAGCAGCTCCGGTTCGAAGGCCTTCACCTCGTCGAGCGAGGTAAACCGCTGGCAGTTATAGGTGAAACGCAAGCGCTTAGCGTTGCGCTCGTAGACCGCCACCTCATGGTCGAAACTGAGCAGATCTATGAAGAACGAGCCCATCTTGCCCGCTCCCATGATAAGTATTTTCATTACGATGCTTGTTTATTGGTTGATGATTTCTATCTGTTGGCGCACGCTCTCCTGGTGAATGAGCTCAAAGATGTGGGCCGCACACTCGGGGTCGACGCCACACACGCTGGCCTGGGCGCCACGTTTCTCCAGAATCTCATTGTAGCGATTGCTCTGGAACACGGTCATGTTGTGCTCCTTCTTATACTGTCCGATCTCGCGGCACACGCGCATACGCTTCGACAGCACCTCCATCATCTGGTTGTCGAGCTCGTCGATCTGTCGGCGCAACTGCTGTATGCCCTCGGTGGTTACCTTCTCATCGCGGATGACGAGGAGACTCAGGATATAGTCGAGCACATCGGGCGTCACCTGCTGCTTGGCGTCGCTCCACGCCTCATCGGGGTTGCAGTGGCTCTCCACGAGCAGTCCGTCGAAGCCCAGGTCCATGGCCTGCTGGCACAGGGGTGCGATGAGCTCGCGTCGACCGCCTATGTGGCTGGGGTCACAGATGATAGGCAGGTTGGGTATGCGGCGATGGAGCTCCATGGGAATTTGCCACATCGGCAGGTTGCGGTAAATCTTCTTGTCGAAGCTCGAGAAGCCTCGATGAATGGCAGCCATGTGCTTGATGCCGGCTTGGTTGATGCGCTCCATGGCACCGATCCACAGTTCCAGGTCGGGGTTGACGGGGTTCTTTACAAACACCGGCACATCCACGCCGCGCAGGGCGTCGGCCAGGTCTTGCATGGCAAAGGGGTTGGCCGATGTGCGCGCACCAACCCAAAGCACGTCGATGCCATACTTCAGGCAGAGCTCCACATGCTCGGGCTTGGCCACCTCTGTAGCGGTGAGCATGCCTGTCTCCTCCTTCACGGCCTTCATCCAGGGCAGTGCCTTCTCGCCGTTGCCCTCGAAGCCTCCGGGCTTGGTGCGGGGCTTCCACACTCCGGCACGGAACATGTGGCATCCTTTCTCACTCAACTGGCGGGCGGTGGTCATCACCTGCTCCTCGGTCTCGGCGCTGCAGGGGCCTGCTATGACAAATGGGCGTTCGTTATCGCTCGGCAAGTGCAACGGCTCGAGCTCTAATTCCAAGTTATTATCCATAATGATTTGTTGTGTTATGCGGGTTGTTGTTATGTTAATGATGGGTGGGACGTGGCCTTACCATTGCAGCGCTTCCACGCGGTGAAGGGCCTCTTGCATCTTCTCGTCCTTGGCGCAGAGCGATATGCGGATGTATCTCCGACCATTGTTTCCGAAGATAAATCCTGGCGTGATAAACACTTTCGCCTCGTGCAGCACGCGTTCGGTGAGTTGCTCCACATCGGCATACTTGTCGGGAATGCGTCCCCAAAGGAACATGCCCACCTGCTTGGGGTCGAAGGTGCAGCCCAACCGTTGCATGATTTGCTCGGCCACCACACGGCGCCGACGGTAGTTGTCGATGTTGTTCACCCTATGCCATTCGGCGGTGTTGGTGTTGTAGGCCTCGGCTGCGGCCAACTGTATGCCTCGGAAGGTGCCGTTCTCTATGTTGCTCTGTATCTTGAACATCCACTGAATATACTCCCTGTTGCTTACCATCATGGCCACTCGCCATCCGGGCATGTTGTGGCTCTTCGACATGGAGTTGAGCTCAATGCAGCAATCCTTGGCTCCCGGCACCTGCATGATGCTCATGGGGTGCTCGTTGAGGATGAGCGAATAGGGGTTGTCGTTCACCACCACGATGTCGTGCCGACGCGCAAAGTCCACCAGTCGCTCCAGGGTCTCACGGCGTGCGTTGCCTCCGGTGGGCATGTTGGGATAGTTGGCCCACATCACCTTGACCTTGCTCAGGTCCATACGCTCCAGCTCTTCGAAGTCGGGCTGCCAGCCGTTGTCCTCCCTGAGGTTATAGTTCACGATCTTGGTGCCAAACAGTTTGTTGATGGCCGTATAGGTGGGGTATCCTGGGTCGGGCACGAGCACCTCGTCGCCGGGGTTGCAAAAGGCGAGGGTTACATACATAATGCCCTCCTTCGAACCAATGATGGGCTGCAGCTCGGTGGCGGGGTCCACCTCTACGCCATAGGTGCGTTGGTAGAATCCGGCCATGGCCTTTCGCAGCTCGGGCAGTCCGGCTGTGGGCTGGTAGCCGTGGGCGTCGGGGCGACGGGCCGCCTCACACAACTTCTCGACCGTTTGTTCCGATGGCGGCATGTCGGGACTGCCGATGGCCAGGGAGATGATGTCCTGGCCTTCCGCGTTGAGACGGGCCACCTCCTTCAACTTTCTGCTGAAGTAGTACTCTTGTACGGTGTTTACTCTCTCTGCTGGTTTAATCATATCTGTTGGGTTTTTGCTTCTTGGTATTCGCCTATAATCTTGATGTCCTTGGTCAGCGGGGTGATGGCGTCGATCGATTGGCGGTAACGAACGAGGTCCTCAAAGGTGACGTCGACGTAGAACATATATTCCCACTCGTGGCCGATGACCGGCAGGCTCTGTATCTTCGTGAGGTTGATGTCGTAGAAGCTGAGTATGGTGAGCACCTTCGACAGCGATCCCTCGGCGTGGGGCAGCGAGAAGACGATGCTGGCCTTGTTCGACAGGCTCAGCGGGCGCAGGAAGTCGGCCTTGCGTGTGTCGCTCACCACGAGGAAGCGCGTAAAGTTGTGCTTGTTGTCCTCTATGTGGTCTTCGAGCACCTTCAGGCCATACAACTGGGCTGCGTCGGCGTGGCAGATGGCCGCCCACCCGTGGCAGTTGTGCTTGGCTATATACTCGGCACTGCCTGCGGTGTCGTCGGCCTCCACGGCCTTCAGCGTGGGATGGTTGGCGAGAAAAGCCCGGCACTGCATCAGGGCCACGGGGTGCGAGTGCACCTCCTGCAGCGTTGCCCAGTCGTCGTCGGGCAGACAGCAGATGCTATGCTGGATGTGGAGCTTATGCTCGCCCACAATGGTGGTGCCGCTGGCGCGCAGCAACTCGTAGTTGTGGAGGAGGCTGCCCGCAATGGTGTTTTCTATGGCCAGCATGCCGATGACCGTGGGGTCGCGCTTGATGTTCTCAAACACTTCCTCGAACGTGTCGCAGCAAATGAGCATGATCTGCTCGCCTTCGAAGTACTGGTGGGCGGCAATGTCGTGGAACGATCCCGGCACACCCTGTATGGCTATTCTCTTCATCTTTTCTTCGTTTGGAGGTGTCTACAAACAAAAATTCCCGCTTCACTACATGAAACGGGAATTGGATGTAAACCTCTTGTCGGTTTAATATCTTACTTAAGTTGAACTCTACACGCAACTTCCCGCTTCACATCGTAATGCAAAGTACCAATAATAGGCGTAAAAAGATGCGTATGACTTCATTGTATCTATCATTTATGTTGTTTGCAATTGCAAAAGTATAGTTTTTGTTTGACACTTACAAACATTTTCTAAGAAAAATTCGATTTATCCTTTCAATATTTCACCATTCCGCTCCTTTGCCCCACCCTTCTACGCGTACCTTATCTAATAGGGAACTGGCACGTCGTCTGCATTTGTCTCGCCTCCGCCAATAACTTCCTGGGCTACCCTTGCGGGCGCCTTCCACAGGGCTCATACGGGGTGAAAAGGGTGCGACGACACACGCTGCACGGCATGGCGCACGGTGCATTGGTGGACGTTGTCAGGAGTTTTGGTTAGAAAGTTGTGCCGGTTTTTTGCGCAAACCAGCGAGCGAAATCGCCGTTTTTGCGAGATTTTTGTTGCGAAAGTGAAGGAAGCGCATGCGGTTTGGCGTTTTTCGAGTTGCGATACATGCCAAAGCGTGATGCGATCGGCCATGTTTCGAGTCTCGGTTAGCCATGTTTCGCACTGCGGTTAGGCATGTTTCGCAGCGCAAAGGGTGGGATGTTGAGCGCCAAAAAGACCATTCTTGTTGTAAGTCGTTGGATATTAGAATATTACAAAAACCTTCTACGAATCGCGTATTTGCGCCAAATATTTCTGCGATGGAAAACAAATGTGTAGATTTCAATATAGTTTGTTGCGTATTTTACGCACCCAATCATTCTGCCACACGTTATTGCCCACGCCCTTCCGGCTCATTACCGACGTTCCGACACTGCCAATCGGCACCATCAGCCTGCACTGGCTGATGGTGCCTCGCCTGTCTTATTGTGCGTTTGGGGCTTGCCAGAACCATGCGTCGTCGTGGGTAACCACACCTCCTACGGGGAACGATTGGCCCTTGGGCTGAATGGTGACATAGGTGTGGGTGCCATCCTCGGTGTTGGCTCCCGATTCCAAGTAACACGAGAGGTAATAGAGGTTCTTCGCCATGTAGTTGTCGAGGTAGTCTTCCTTGGTTTGCTTCTCCTCATGGTTCCAGTTGGCATCCTCGTTGAGCACCAGTGGCTTATCAGTGCGCAGACGCTCGCGCACCTCAGCAATACTGAGCAAATGGCCTTGCTCATCGCTCACAAAGGCGGCAAACGAGGGATCCATCCACAGCCACTTGCCAAGTTGCTGGCTCCACACCTCGCATATCACATGGCAGTCGGGATCGGTGTTGTAAGCTTTCGA
This sequence comes from Hallella sp., assembly GCF_037460745.1. NCBI lineage: Bacteria > Pseudomonadati > Bacteroidota > Bacteroidia > Bacteroidales > Prevotellaceae > Hallella > Hallella sp. The sequence goes on from NZ_JAXVAE010000077.1 coordinate 38,934, forward strand.
CTGGCAGGTCATGAAGCGCGCGGGATGGCCCAGGGCCATGTAAAGTTCCGACAACACAATGGCCATGCCACGGCAGTTGAGCCCGCGATTCTGCTGTTTGCAGGCATCATAGAGTTCGATGGCGCTACGCTTTACATTGGGAATGCCACTGCTTCCGTCGTGACGAATCTGGTCGTGGAGCCAGTTCATGACGTTCTTCAACTGGCTCACCTCATCGCCCTTGCCCGCAATGCTGTCGAGGTTGAAGTAATGGCGTATGCGCATCAGTCGCTCGTCGGAAGCCGGCGCGTACGTGAAACGCTTGCCACTCGCCTCCTTGCCGGTTTCGTAGGCTGGCGCCTGGCGGAGGATATAGAGGTAGTCGGTCAGTTGGCGCACACGCTCGGCATACTGGGCAAAACGGGCGGTATGGCGCACATTGTCGAGATCGGGGTCGCGCATGATGTGGGTGTATCCCTGGCTCATGGGACCCAACGCATACGAGAGGTCGAGGAACCGAAGGGCTGAGGCGGTGTCGCTCTTCAGCGAATAGAGGCAGGCCAAGTTATAGGCTACGCCTGCAAATCCAAAGCCATCGACCACTTCCTTGGACTGTTGCCTATCGCGCTCAAACACACGCGCCACCGAGTCGGCCATGGCTACGCCACCTTCTGGTAGCGAACGACCCACAAACAGGTTGCCACGCTGGTAACCCACATAGCCCTCCACGGCTATCTGGCTGAGTTGCGGGCACTCTTCCACTTGCTGGAAATGGGTGTCGAGAATCATGCCCTTGAACGACACTTGGCTCAACCGCGGACAGTTTTTGGCCAACAGGGGCCCGCCGGTGCGGACCACCGTACTGCCAAATGTTACGCGCTGCAACTTGGGGAGGTTCAGAAATGGGGTACCGTCGATGTGCCACACGCGTCCCTTGAACGTTACCGACTCCAGGGAGGGCAGGTCACGAAACAGCGTATAGGGCACGTAGAAAACGTTGTGGAAGGTGATACGCTTGAGCGAGGTGCAGCCTTCGAAACAGTTATAACCTATACTGAAAAGGCTATCGGGCAACGTCAAGTCGGTGAGCACATCGCAATGTGCCAGCAAACTGTCGGGCATATTGCGGTAATCAACATGAAGGCGCGCCTTCGAGAGGTCGAGACTTCTCAGGGTTCCGGGCTTGCCATCCTTGGCTTTCGTACTGGCCATCAGGCGAATCGCCTCAAAATCGTTGGCGTTGAGAGTGCCTTCCACCGTAAGCCTATTGATGCGTTTCAGGTGGTTGGCAGATAAACTTTGCAACAAGGTGCCGGGCTGTTTCACCACTACTTTTTTGGAAGCGGCATGAGCGGTCAACACGGCGAACAGGAGCAATAGGGTCAAGAGGCTCCACTGGGATTGTTTCATTACATTGGGGGCAACGCCACGGGGATGGTTAATGATCTGGGCAAGCCAACGGTCGACCATCGGCCTTCGTTTTTCTACGTCCACGCAAAGGGCCTTCTCGGGCGTTGCGTTAGTGTTGGACCCACACGTGAACGTTCATAAACCTATACGTTATCATCGCGCTTTTGTGACAAACAACATTTATCGGAAGTCTTGTTTTAAGGTTCTTTAACCAAAACAATAATAAAAATCCATAAGCAAGTGCGTCCTACGCCAAGACCTTTGTATATTTGCAGACAAAGAAGTAACCGCATGAAAAGAATCGCATCACTTGTCATGGTTTCCTGCATGGCCTCGGCCTTGATGGCGCAGACCGAGTTCTCGTCGTTTAAGACGCCATCGGCCATGAAGCCCATTGGAACTGCCTACCAACTGCAACCGCAGTCGATGCAGCCCCAACTGATGACGTCGCCCTCAACAAGCCTCGCCACCACCGTGGGCGTGCCTGCCGCCACAAAGCGCAAGGCCGACCCCAAGCCTGCTGCTGAGGTGGAGGAAAACGACAGCACGGTGTGGTATCCCACGCCCTACTCCACCTATTATAATAATGGGCCCCTGCACGAGGGGCTCAACGTGAGCCTCGACCTGAGCGCCTTTGCCACCTTTGGCAAACACGCCCACGGAGGCGGCTTCGGCCAGCGGTTGGCCGCCTCATGGCTGCAACCGCTGGGTAAGCGAGGATGGGTAGCCGGTGGCGGTTACATCAACCACATCAACTGGAACGGCGACAGCTACACCAGCGGTGGACTGACGGCCGAGTTGGGCTATCAGTTCAACGACCATTGGGCGGCTTATGTCTACGGACAAAAGTCGCTGGTAAACCAAGGAGCCACATACATGGGCTACTCGCCCTATCATCAGGGGCTCTACGGATGGGGCTGTTTGCCTTATCTGAACAATGAGATGGGCGATAAGCTGGGCGCCGCCGTGCGCTGGACGCCCAACAAAACCTTCTCGCTGGAAATATCGGTCGAGAAGAATTGGTATCCCAAAGGCTCCAATGGCTATTGGGACCAATACAATTACCCGACACCACACAACAACTAATGCGTCGCAGCCGCAGGGATGGCCAACCGTCAGTTATTGGTTGGCCACAAAGCGAAGACGCAGCGAATTGAGCACCACGCTGACACTTGAGAAGGCCATGAGCGCAGCGCCCCACATGGGTGTGAGCCGAATGGGGGGCTCGGCATAGAAGAGCCAGAGCACACCAGCGGCCAAGGGAATGTTGACGAGGTTATACACGAAGGCCCAAAAGAGGTTTTGCCATATCATGCTTACCGTCTTGCCACTCAGGCGCATGGCGTAAGGAAGGGCGCGAAGGTCGTCGGTCATGAGCGTCACTTGGGCCACATCCATGGCCACATCGGTGCCATCGGCCATGGCTATCGACACATCGGCCAACGCCAAGGCTTGCGCATCGTTGATGCCATCGCCTATCATCGCCACTCGTTTCCCTTCGGCTTGCAACCGCCTCACGAGGTCTTCCTTGTCCTGGGGCGTGCAGCCAGCCTTGTAATGGGCTACGCCAAGCTTGTCGGCCCAGTAGCGGGCGGCATCCTCACGGTCGCCACTCATCATCCAAACATCCACACCATGGCCTTGCAACGTTTGCATGGCCTCAAGGGCATGGGGTTTCAACGTTTCACGAACATCATACGGCAACGAGTCGGCCTGGGTGAAATCCACCTGCTGGTTGGCCTTGGTCAGCGTGCCGGTCTTATCGGTTACCACCACGTCGACCTTGCGCAAGCGCTCCAAGGCGGTGGCATCCTTGATCAGCACGTGGTGTTCGGCGGCCTTGCCCATGCCCACCATGAGGGCTGTGGGGGTGGCCAGGCCCATGGCACACGGACAGGCCACCACCAAAACGGTAACGGCACACACAAGGGCTTGGGGCAACACGGCCCATCCGCCCACAACCATCCACACCACAAACGTTAGCAGCGACAAGGTGGCCACCACGGGAACAAACACGCGTGCGGCCTTGTCGACGATGCGCTGCACGGGTGCCTTGGAACTCTCGGCGGCCTCCACCATGCTGATGATGCGCGCCAAGGCAGTATGCTCGCCCACCTGTCGGGCCCTCATGCGCAACTTGCCTTGCAAGGGAATGGTGCCGGCCAGCACGCGCGAGCCGCTACGTTTCTCCACAGGCAGCGGCTCGCCGGTTATCATGCTCTCATCGACGTAGGCGGCATCGGCCGTCATAAAGCTCTCGGCCGCAACCACTTCGCCATCGACGGGCACTCGCTCGCCTGGACGCACCTCCAGCACATCGCCCACCTCAATGGTGGCCACGGGCACATCTTCGACCGTGGGCGCGTTGCCTGCCTCATCGTAACTAACCACGTGGGCGGTCTTGGGCGACAGGCCCATCAACTTGCGGATGCTCATGGCCGTGCCATCCTTGGCTTTCTCCTCCAACAAGCGGCCTGTGAGCACAAAGGTGATGATCATGCCACACGAGTCGAAATAGGTTTGGGAGGGGTCGCCCCAAAAGGTGTTGTAGGTCGAAAAGAGGAAGGCCACAAGGGTGGAAAGCGCCACAAGCACATCCATATTGGCCATGGCGTGGCGCAGTTGGCGAACGGCATTCGTGTAGAACGCACGCCCGCAAAACCACAGGTTGGCAAGCGCTATGAGCAACGACAACTGGTTGGAGACGGTCGGGCCGCCCACGTCTACCCAGCGCATGCCAACACACATGCCTGCCAACGACAGCAACCACGAGAGCATGGCGCGACGCAAAAGCAACACATACTCACGGCGACGGATGGCGTCGGCCGAACGGTCTTGCTCGATCACAAGGTCGAAACCAATGTCGTTGAGGGCTTGTTTCATAGCCTCCAACGTAACTTGGGCGGGATCGTAGTCGACGAGGGCGCTCCGCCCTACGAGGTTGACCGACGCGTTCGTCACGCCTTTCAACGAGTTGAGCTTACGCTCCACGCTGCCCGCACAAGCGGCGCACGCCATGCCCACAACGGGAAGAGCCTGTTTCATGGCGCGTCAAAGGGTCAGTTCATATCGGCCACAGGTGTCCACAGCGTCCTTGATCTGCTGAGGGCTCAGCCGGGTTGGGTCGTACTCCACAGCGACCGATGCCTCGGCAAGGTTGCCTTCGGCGCTCACCACGCCATCGAGGGCACGAATGGCTTCTTCCACACGGGCCTTACAGTGAACACATTTCATGCCGCTAACGGCAAAATTCTTCTTTTCCATAACTTTTATATTGTTTGAATGATAATAACAATGATAGGAATTGCCCCCCACAAGCACTGGGATATTTTTGCTTCCCAAACGCCAAGGAGCGCCTCAGCAATGCAAAGGTACACACTTCGCAAAGAATAATGTTATGGAATAATGGACGAATGTTACAAGATTATTAAGGCCCAAGCAAGAGCGCATCCGAGGGTGAACGTTGGAACATCAGGGGAAGTAAGAACCAGGAAATGGACAAGTTGGCGCCTCAAGAACGGAAGGTTCCTGGAGCCATAAGCATGCATAGTGACCATGAACCGTGGTACTGGCCATGGCGATAGAGGAAAAACGGCTACCGGAATGGCTGCGTTCGAGAACGAACACATGCCAAATGGTAGCGCCTAAATCTGGTCGAGGGCCTTCCGGTCCTTGCGCTGGAGTTTCTTATAAGCGGTGGGCGTAAGGCCCGTAACCATCTTAAACTGACTGGAGAGATAGGCCACGCTCGAATAATGAAGCCGATAGGCTATCTCGGTGAGCGTTAGCTCATTGTAGGAAAGGAGTTCCTTGACACACTCTATACGTTGCTCAATGTAGTAACGTTCGATGGTCATGGAGGTGGCTTCGGAGAAGAGTTTGGATAGCGAAGAGTACTCCATGTGGAGCGCTTGCTGCAGATAATCGGAGAGGTTGAGCGCCGACGGGGTGTCGGGATAGCGCACAAGGCGTATCACGGCGGCCTTCACCTGCTCTACAAGCTGCAGCCGACGGTCGGCAAGGAGTTCGAAACCAAGCGAATGTAGGGTATCGGACAAGCGGGAACGGGCCTCATCGCTCACTTCGCCCTCAACTTTAGCCACGCCCAACTCCACCTCAACAGGACGCAAACCGTTGTCGCATAGCGCCTTTTCGACGCTCATACGACAACGGTCGCAAACCATGTTCTTAATATAAAATGTGGTGAATGTCATAGGGTAACATAGTGAAATCCACTGAATCAAACAATGGATTGCATGGCTTTCTGTTGGCCTCTTACTCGTGTTCCATCAATATCTGAACAATGCGCTCAGCCGAACGACCATCCCAACGGTCGGGAATGCCAGCCTCTTTCCATTGGCCTGAAACCATGCGGGTCACCTCGCTGGCCAACCGCTCGGCGTCTTCGCCCACCAGGACGTTGGTTCCCACCTTCACGGTCTCAATGTGCTCAGTGTAACTATTGAGGGTGATGCAAGGCACCTGGTAGAACGTTGCCTCCTCGGCCACATTGCCCGAGTCGGTGATAATGCCTGCGGCGCGGCGCAACATGTTCTCGAATGCCAAGTAAGGAACGGGGTCGATGAGGTGGAACGAGTGGTTGCCGCCAAGGGCAGAGAGGCATTCGCTAACAGCCTCGCGTGCCAAACCGTGCAGCGGAGCGTAGACTGGCACATCGCCTGCATGGGCCACAATGGCCTCGAGCAGTGAGCGCAACTTCGGACGGTCGGCAATGAGCAACTTGCGATTGAGCGTGAAAACAAAGTAGCGCTCGGGCAAATCGATGGGCAACGAAGCCTGACTGGGCTGATCGCGGTGGGTGGCAAAGAAGCGCAGATTATCGATCAGCACATTGCCTACCATGTAAACCTTCGACAGTTCGGCGCCCTCGCGATTGGCAATGGAGTTGTTGCTAATGCCCGCCGTGAACAGGATGTCGCTCAGGCCGTCGATGACCAAACGGTTGATCTCCTTGGGCATGCTGATGTCGAAGCTACGGGTGCCAGCGGCAATATGGGCCAACCGAACGCCCTGCTTCTTCGCAACGATGGCTGTGGCCATAGTGGAAGCCAGATCGTCGACCACAATCACCGTGTCGGTGGGATGGGTCTGGAGATACTGTTCAAACTTCGACATGACCTGACCCGTGAGCTCATTGAGGTTGGAACAGGTGACACCAAGATACTCATCGGGCTTGGCTATCTGAAGGTCGGCAAAGATCGATGGCTCCACCGTGGGGTCGTCGGCACTGCCTGTGTAAACCAAGCGATAATCGATGTTATGGCCTTGCGCCTTGGCGCTTGCAATGGCCCGGATAACTGGAGCCACCTTGATGAAATTGGGGCGTGCTCCACAAACGATGCAAATGTTCATAATTTACAAGGATTAGGGGTGGGTGAGATGATTACTTGCGACGGGTCGAAGATGATTTCTTGGCAGTTGACTTGCGATTTGATGTGGTTTTCTTCGATCTGGTCTTAGTGGTTGTCTTCTTGGTGACGGGCTTAATGGCCTGGTTGCCTGCCGCTACAGCTGCGTCGTAATACTTCTTGGCCTCGGGCATGTGCTGCTCCAAGGCTGCGATACGCTTCTCGTCAGAGGGGTGATCACTGAAGAAATCGGAACTGTTGCTGCCCGACGACATGCGCTTCCAGAAGGGTATGGCCTCCTCAGGATTGTAACCGGCCATAGCGGCGAAGATAAGTCCCATGTAGTCGGCCTCGGTCTCGTTGGAGCGACTGTACTTGAGGTTCATCAGAGGGAAGGCGTATTTGCCTGCCACCGATGCGCCTGCCTGGACTATTGTGCCCGCGGTGCCACCCATCATCTGACCAGCCGTGCCAACCACCTGGGTGAGAACGTTCTGGTTGCTCTGCTTGGTGAGCTGCTCAGCCGAGTGCTTTGCCACAGCGTGGGCTATCTCATGGCCCAGCACAATGGCCAGGGCCGTCTCGTTCTTGGTATAGGGAAGCAGGCCCTCGTAGACAACGATCTTACCACCAGGCAAGCACCATGCATTGGCCTCCTTGCTCTGAACGAGGTTGAACTCCCACTGGAAGCTGCTGGCATCGGAGGCGTATCCGTGGCTGTTCAGGTAAGAAGTGACGGCCTTCGAAAGGCGTTCGCCCACGCGCTGCACCATGGCCGAGTTGGCAACATCGGTGCTCTTTTGGGCCGTTGACATAAATTTGGTGTACTCCTGACTGCCGAGACTCAGCATCTGGGCATTGGAATAATTGGAAGACACTTGATGTTTGCGACCTGTGAGAGGCACGGTCTCTGTCGTGCCACAGGCTGAGACGAGCAACAAACTCGCCACGCTCAACAAGAATAACTTGATTTTCTTCATTTTTATAACCTTTTCGTTGACTCATGCAAAGATACTATTATTTTCGCAAAAGGTGCTTCATCAACAATTACAAATTGTGGCTTCGAATAAAAAAAACAGGCGAAAATAAAAGGCCCGCTTCACAGCGAGCCCTTCACTTGTTATACAAAAACATTACAAATTCTATTTATATAGCGAACAAGAATATCGTTTCATGTCGTTGGCTGACGAACCATCCAACATTCAACACCCATTGCAAGGGCATCCGTTACACTTGCGCTGGCAGTAGCGTTCACACTGACGGCGGATGTCGTAGCCCAAGAGAGCACCAAGGATGAAGTCCTCCTCGGGCGACAATTCGTTGAGCGGGCGCGTCACCATCAGCCGGATGGCATCCATGCACTCACTGCTGCCAAAGAAAAGATTGACCGTTCCCCGACCAGCTGGTTGCACCACATATTGTATTTGTTGGCGCTGCAGGCGTTGCTCGGCAAACTCCAAGTAACGACGGTTAAAGGTGTAGAGCACCATTTGGCGAACTCCTTTTTGATACTCATAGATATGGTTCATGAGAACCTTCATTTCGATGGGCAGTGTGGTCATGGGTTTATGGGATCGATATCTACGACTGAACGACGAGAGGGAAATGGATAATGGGATTAGAACCCAAGAGCGGGAAGCCAAGCGGAAATGCGCTCCGAAGTCTTGTCGTCTTCGTTGACATCATCGAGAGCCAACCCTACGAACTGGCCATCGACCACGGCATCGGAGTCGTCGAACGTGTAACCGTCGGTGGGAACGGCACCCACCACTGTAGCCCCAGCCGCCACGGCCGCATCGTACAGTTCCTTCATTCCTCCACAGAACGTGTCGGAATAACTGGCTGAGTCGCCACAACCAAAGAGGGCCACACGCTTACCCGACAGGTTGGCCGACTTCACGACATTAACGCCGTCGTACCAATCGTCCTGCAGTTCACCAGCGCCCCAAGTGGAGGTGCCCAGCACGATATTGTCGGCCTCAGCCAACTGGTCGGCCGTAAGGTCGGAAACGTTGATAACTTCGGCGCCCAACTGGTCGCCAATGGTCTGTGCGATGCTCTCGCATGTTCCGGTTGTGGAACCGTAAACAACTATAGTCTTACTCATGATCGTTTTGTTTTTTATTTGAATGACGATTGCAAAGGTAGTGGGTTTCGGGCGTGATTGCAATACCTAAAAATTATGGTTTTGACGCAATACTTAGAAATTGGTATGTTCTTTTGCGCCCCATCAAGGCTGAATTGGGGAAAAAAGTAGTACCTTTGCATCTATATATTAAATAAGGTATTAATGACAATGGACAACAAAACCAATCGGCTGATTAGCCTTGCTTACCAACTTTACGACACCACAGACGGCGAACACACACTCGTGGAGCAAACTGCTGAGGGTCGCCCATTCACCTTCATCAGCGGCATGGGCATTGCGCTCGACGCCTTCGAAAAGCAGATGGAGAACCTTTCCACAGGCGACAACTTCGACTTTACGCTTGCTCCTGAGGATGCTTACGGTGCTTACGAGGACTGCCATGTCATCGATCTGGACAAGGAGATGTTTGTGATCGATGGTCGTTTCGACGCTGAACATGTTAGAAAGGGCGCCATCATCCCCTTGCAAAACGAGGATGGCAACCGTTTCAACGGCGTGGTGATGGAAGTGACAGCCGACAAGGTGAAAGTGGATCTGAACCATCCCCTGGCTGGACGCACACTGACCTTCAAGGGATCGATACTCGAAGCCCACGAAGCTACGAACGAAGAGATTCAGGCTTTCGTGGAGTCGCTGCAAGGAAACGGCGACGGAGAAGGCTGCGGGCACTGCAACCACGAGGGCGGATGCCATAACCACGAGGGTGGATGCAACCATGAGGGTGGATGCAAGAACCACGGACATGGCGACAAGTGCCACAACCATGAGCATGGTGGCGACGGACATTGCCACTGCCATCACAACGACTAACAAACCGAAGAAAGCTGACCCATGAGGAATGTTTTTGGCAACATATTCACATTAACCACCTTTGGCGAGAGCCACGGCGAAGCGGTTGGCGGTGTGGTAGACGGCATGCCGGCTGGCATAGACTTGGACATGGACTTCATACAGCATGAGCTGGACAGAAGGAAACCAGGACAAAGCCGCATCACCACACAGCGCAACGAGGCCGACAGGGTGCAATTGCTCAGTGGCGTGTTTGAGGGGAAGACGACAGGTACACCCATCGGATTCGTGGTGAAGAACACCAACCAGCACTCGAACGACTACGACAACATGCGCCAGCTGTTCCGTCCCTCACATGCCGATTACACCTATTATAATAAATATGGTGTGCGCGACCATCGTGGTGGTGGCCGTTCGTCGGCCCGCGTTACCATCAGCCGTTGTGTGGGTGGAGCGCTCGCCAAACTGGCCTTGCGCCCTCTGGGAATCAGCATACAGGCTTACGTGTCGCAAGTGGGCAACATTGCCATCGACCGCGACTACCGACACTACGACTTGGCGAAGGCGGAAGACAACATCGTTAGGTGCCCCGACCCAGCAAAAGCCAAGGAGATGGAGGAACTGATCATGAAGGTGAAAGCTGAGGGCGACACCATCGGGGGTGTGGTTACATGTGTCATCAAAGGCTGTCCGGTGGGACTGGGCGAGCCGGAATTTGACAAACTCCATGCCCAACTCGGTGCTGCCATGTTGGGTATCAATGCCGTGAAAGGTTTCGAATATGGCGACGGGTTCGACATTGTGGAGCATCGCGGCTCGGAGGTGAACGACATCTTTCTGCCCGAAAGCCACCAACAGGACGGCGACACGAATGCCAAACAGTTGAAAAAACACGCTGCCAACACACCGACGAACCACAGCGGAGGCATTCAGGGCGGCATCAGCAATGGGCAGGACATATATTTCCGCGTGGCGTTTAAGCCCGTAGCCACCCTGCTGAGACCACAACCCACCATCGACCTCAACGGTAATGCCACCACCATCGACGCACGAGGACGACACGACCCATGCGTAACGCCAAGGGCGGTGCCCATCGTGGAGGACATGGCGGCCATGGTTATATTGGACAACTGGCTATTGAACAAGACGGTGAGGATGTAAAGATCCCACCCCATCGGGCTGCAAAGCGCACCACAAACGCTACGCAACCCACATAAAGCAACTTGGTATGGTTTGAGCTTTCATGAAGAGTGTTCAAACCATACCAAGTTGTTTTTGATTCGTTATCCCTTATCGGATAACAGGCTTCCATTATCCCCAATCGGTCATTAGACCGAAATAGGAGAAATAGCAGAATGTTATTGTTTCTTTCCTACTCTTGCCAGCGTTTCTTTCGGCATCTTGCTTCTATTTGCGTTTCGACATAGTCAGCTATGCCTTCACTGCGCCTGTCGCAACCTGCTCGAAACAAACACTAACAAGAATTGAAATCTAATGACCTATTTGGGATTATGATTCTCCATTGTTTCGTTTAGGCTCTATCGACCGCCTTGAAGTCATAGCAAGTTTTGCGACGTCCACCCTCTCAACGAGGTGACATAAGAAAGGGTGGACGAAGCTTGACGAAGTAATAAGCATCAAATATTATTACAGCACCAAAACTACCAGCGGGCTGGAGGGTATCAGCCAAAACAAGCCATCAGCAGGGGCAGACCACCACAACCTTTAGCGCTTAGCCAACCATCAGTGGACTACGTGTGAACGCTGACGCGGCGCCACAAGGCGTCGGGGATCAGTTGCCAGAAGAAGGTGAGCACACGATAGCGCCAATCGATGACGCACACATGACACCGCCGATCGATGGCGCGCACAATGGCGCGAGCCACCAGGCGTGGCTCCATCAACATGGGATAGGACTGACCATCGCCCAACAAATCGGTGCACACAAAGCCTGGACGGATGTCGGTAAAGCGAATGGGCAGATGGCGCATGTGGGCCTGCTGCTCCAGGGCTTGCACATAAACATTCTGAAAAGCCTTGGTTCCACTGTATGCCGGAGCGGCTCCCAAACCCTTGGTGCCCGCAATGGAGGATATGACGGCTATATGGCCGCCTCCACATTCGGCAAAGTAGCGATAGGCCTCACCCACCATTTGCGTGAACCCCACCCCATTGGTGAGGAGCGTGCGCATCTCCTTGGTGGCATCGAGGGCAGCGTTTTGCCATCCCACACCAGCGGCGTGGAAATAGAGATCGATGCCGCCCATCTGACCTATCAGCGCCATGAGGGCTTGCGGGGCGTCGTCGCGGGTAACATCGATGGCCTGCACCCACGCCCGGTCCGGATAATCGTGGGCCAACGCATGAAGGGGTTCCACACGACGAGCGGCCAACCCAACCGACCAACCTTGCTGCAACAACAGGCGGGCCACCTCGCGACCAATGCCCGACGACGCGCCAACAACAACTGCCTTCTTCATCGCCTATGGCCTTAAACTACACCCACGATCTCCCTAACGCTCTTGCAACCGTGGCGCTCAAGCCAGTCGGCCATGCCTTGCTTCACTTTCATGGTGACTGTAGGGTCAACAAAATTAGCGGTGCCAATCTCAATGGCCGACGCGCCAGCCATCATAAACTCGATGGCGTCCTCGGCAGTCATGATGCCTCCAAGACCAATGACGGGGATTTTCACGGCATGGAACACTTCGTTGACCATACGCACAGCCACGGGCTTGACGGCCGGACCACTGAGTCCACCAGTGCGGATGCTCAACTTGGGGCGACGACGCTCAATGTCGATGGCCATACCCATCAGCGTATTGATAAGCGACACAGCATCGGCTCCCTCACTCTCGCAGGCGCGTGCAATGTCGGCAATGTGGGTAACGTTGGGTGAGAGTTTTACGATGAGCGTCTTGTGATAAACCTGTCGAACGGCACGCACCACGCTGGCCGCCCCCTCGCACGTTACGCCGAAAGCCATGCCTCCGTCCTTCACATTGGGGCACGAGATATTAAGTTCAATGGCGGGAATATGGTCGAGCGCGTCGACACGAGCGGCACAGGCAGCATAGTTGTCGGGCGACGAACCACTGACATTGACGATGAAGTTCGTATTGATATCCTTAATCTGTGGATAGATGTGCTCACAGAAATAGTCTACGCCCTTATTCTGCAATCCCACACAATTAAGCATTCCCTGCGCTGTTTCGACCATACGGGGATAATCGTTGCCCTGTCGAGGCGCCTGTGTGGTTCCCTTTACGATGATGGCGCCTATCTCTTCCAACGGCACCAAGTCTTGGAACTCCAAGCCGTAACCGAACGTTCCACTGGCGGTCATCACGGGATTGGAGAGTTGCAATTGATTTATTTTTACATTTAAGTCTACCATAACAATCTCTTAATATTAAACACAGGACCCTCTTTACACACACACAAATTGCCCTCATCAGTCTTCTCCACGCAGCAGAGACAAGCTCCCAAGCCACAGGCCATCATGTTCTCGAGCGAAGCCTCGCACTCGATGGCATGCTCGTTGGCATAACGGGCCACCGACAACATCATGGGCTTAGGGCCGCAGGTCTGGATAAGGTCGAATTGCCCGCCCTCAAGAACGGAGTGATTCGTGACGAATCCTTTCTCGCCCAACGAGCCATCCTCGGTAGTGACATACACCTCGCCCACCTCTTTATATAGGTCGAGCTCGAGCAGGTCGCTTGCGGTGCGACCTCCCAATAGGAACACGGGATTGTGACCGGCCTTGCGGAGCGCTTCGCCCTGATAGAGCAGCGGAGCAATGCCTACACCACCGCCCACCAACAGCACGCGGTTAGATGCCTTTTGGGGCATGGAGAAGCCGTTGCCCAAAGGCAGCAGGCAGTTCACCTCATCGCCAGGTTGCAGGCGCCCCATCTGGCGGGTGCCGTCGCCAATGGTGGCCACCAAGAGCCACAACTCATTGTGGGCGACATCAACATAATGGATAGAAATGGGACGACGAAGGAAGGTTGAGGGAGAATGGTCGACCCTGACTTCAACAAACTGACCTGGTTGCATGGCTGGCAACGGCGCCTCCTGGGTGAGCTTGAGCAACACATGCTTCACGCTCAAACGTTCCACAGCACTGACGCGCAGGTCGAGACAATATTTCTTCATAAGTAATCTATATGGAATTTACATTCAGGAAAGGATGCGGCGAGCGCCAACCGTGTTCGCTATCGGATGGGCAGGCTCATATCTATCTTATGCAAAGATAGTGGAAATCGAAGACAATACAAAACAAGCAGGCGTGTTTTTACAATCGAAAAGCCGCCTACCGCATCTTGAGATTGTGCAAAGTGCGGTCTGGAAAAGCCTGACCTGTGGAACTTGATGGGTAAAACGCTTCCCTCCTTATATAATAATAGGTGGCGGAAGGCTAAAGCATTGCCTTGCTTGAAGGAACGAAGAGCAGCCCACCTTATATAATAACGGCCAGCAAGAAGGGCAGAAATAGCTGCCAAGCGAACGGAAGGGGGGTGTAGACGCCAAGCATAGAACATACGAGAACAAGGGGCATGACTCCAAGAGGAAAACAAGAAATGAGGGAGACTCCTAATGCCAAGAATCGCTAACGCCCCCTATACAACAAAGGGGCAGAAGCACCTATAGGCACGGAAAATAGCAGACAAGCCTCTCCCATTTTTAGCTCTTATTCGTCACCACAACTACATTTGGTCGCAAATACGCGATTCTTAGCGACTTTCTTAACAACCTGACATACAGCTACTTACAACCGACAAAGTGCTATGCCCTCCTCACACACTACGCCCTACACTGCAAAACATGCCTAATCGAGCCTCAATACATGCCTTTACGCAACTCGAAATGTCTTAAACGGATTTAGCTTGTCATGTTTTCCACCCCTTAAATTATCTG
>NZ_JAXVAE010000078.1:0-10335 GCF_037460745.1 Hallella sp.
GGGCTTCGGGGAGGATTTTTATGCTCTTTGGAGTTTTACCGGACAGCAATAATTTCGGATGGTTACAAAACAACAATACCTGTCGGGCAATCCTCATTTGTTAGGAATTAACGGAGCGCCGCTTTTTGATGGGGCGTCGCCCCTACCCCTAAAAAAAACAACCTGTTGACGCGACATTCGCCGCATGGCGAAAAGACGAGGAGGCGGACATTATTCGCCTGCTCATTTTCTTAACTACCTTAAAGTGAAAGGGCAAACACCTTAATGTTAAAAGTTGAAAGTTGGAGAACTCAAAAACGCCGATTGCATCCCTGCAACCAGCTTTTCTCTCATGGAACATTAGTGTTAAAAAACATCCAAGTTTTCCTGTATAGGAGAACTTGGATGTTTTTATGGCCGCACCCCCGCAAGCGGGGCCGTTACTCGTTCACCGCTCCGCAATGGGGGCATCGGCCTTTCTTCCGCAAGATGGCTCCGCAATTTCCGCAGATGTATCGTGCCCGCGTGTGATGGAAATAGCGGCGTAGGGCTGCGAAGACGTATGCTGCGAGCAGGAGGTAGCCCACGTAATAGAGGGTTGTGACGCTGAACACGATGTAGCACACGGCGCAGACGGCTGCCAGGCCTCCCAGGTAGAGCGTGGCCTCGCCGAGGGCCAGGTGGTGGCGCACGTCGTCGACGGCTGCCAGTCCCACGATGAGCATGACCCACACGGACACGAGGAAGATGCCCAACGGGAACGGGACGGAGAAGGGATTGAGCGTGGGGTGGTAATAGAAATGGACCCACATCTGCGGCGCGAAGGTCTGCAAGCTGGCGTAGAGCGTGGCGGACGAGGCCACGATGAGGCAGAGCAGCGTGGGGTAGAACGACTCGATGTCGTTGAAATGGACCAAGTGGGCCTGGTGCTTGCGGATGCTCCACAGCAGGTAGGATGCCGCTATGATGGCGATGACAACGAGGAACACGATGACGTGGGTGTTGGAGAAGGCCGATATGAACTGGGAGATGGGGTCGTCGGGCATGACGCATGGCAGCATGCGCGTCTCTCGGGTCCACCCGAACTGGGAGTTGTCGTTGCCCAGCTGCACCCAAACGGAGTCGACCTTGTCGGTGGGCACCATGCGTATGTCGGCCACGACGAGGTGGTCGCCCTTGCGCACGGTGAACGAGTCGGTCTGCATGCCGCCCAGATACTCCTCGGGCATCTGCCGCAAGAGGGTGAGGCTGTCGGCCTTCACGATGAAGTTGTAGTTGTTGGTGTAATGGTGGGAGGAGAAGAACGACAACGAGTCGATCTGCCGCTCACTATATTGGTAAGCGGCATGGGGGCGGTAATGGGCCACGTAGCACGACGACAACAGCGACGTGAGCACGAGGGCGCAGACCAGGAACAGGAGGTGGAAGGGGTGTGGAAGGGTTCTTCTCATAAGCATTTTATAAGCCATAAACAGCCATCTGACAGGCTTTGCAATCGAACTCCAAACGGAAGCGGCGGCCATCGCCAAGGCGCAACGTGAGCGGTTCGCGCCACGTGGGCTGCTTGCCGCCTCGGCGCACGCAATGGCCCAAGGCGAAGCGGATGCAATGGCGGCACCGCATGAGCAGGGGCGCCTCCGCCCCACCCCCGCCCACCTCGAAGGCGGGGCGGATGTTGGTGAGGCCATGGGCCTCATAGAACGAGCGCGCCATGGAGTTGGAGATGTTATAGAGATAGGGGTGCTGCTTGTACTCGGGTTGCCAAGCGCGCGCCACGGCCGGAGCCATGGGGGGAAGCTCCGTGAGCCTGCCGGCTTGCTCCACATGCTTGCGGATGAGCGCATCCAACGCCTCCACGCCCTCGCGGCGCAGGTCGGAAAGAAGGCTCGACGGGATGAAATGGCGGTCGGCATGGTTGAGGATCGACACGCCTTGGCATGTGTAAGGCGTTGCGCCCAACTTGGACAACTGCTTGACGATGTTGTCGGCCTGGGGCTTCTTGGCGGGCTGATGGCCGAACGCCACCGTGGCACGCGCCTCCTCATTGAGGAACGGCACGCGCAACGTGAGGGCGAACCCGTCGGCCGTAAGGTCCAACGAGAGGTGGACGCCCATCTTGCGACAGGCCGTAGGACCGGCGAGCGCCTTCTCGAACGCCACGTCGTTGTTGCGATAAAGGCCCACGCCCGCCTTCAGGCCTTGCGGCATCTTGAAGGGGTAGAGGCGGTTGCCCACGGCGCGATTCACCCTGAACCCCTCGAGCGTGCGGCCGTCGGTGAGGAAGCAAAGGCCGTCGCCATTGGCAAACGAGGCCGTGCCGGCAACGTTGAACGATTGGCGGCGCACCTCCTTCACCGTACCCACATATTCGCCCAAAGCCTTGGGCGTGTCGAAAGAGGCGATGTCGGGTTGGCGCCCATGGAGGAAATAATGGGTGAAGCCACGGTTGAACGTCTTGCGCAAAGAAGGCTCAAACTGGTAGGCAACGGTGCCAAACGACGCCCGGCGATAGGCGTCGGGGCGGCGCGCCACCAATTCGTCGAGGCGGCGGCTATAGGCCGAGACCACGTTCTTCACATAGTTGGCATCCTTCAGGCGGCCTTCTATCTTGAACGAAGAGGCGCCAGCGTCGGCCAATTCCTCCAAGTGGTCGACCTGGCAAAGGTCTTTCATCGAG
This sequence comes from Hallella sp., assembly GCF_037460745.1. Lineage (NCBI taxonomy): Bacteria > Pseudomonadati > Bacteroidota > Bacteroidia > Bacteroidales > Prevotellaceae > Hallella > Hallella sp. Next base: position 2,657 of record NZ_JAXVAE010000078.1, read on the forward strand.
AGCAGGTAACGGTCGTGCTCTATCAACTGGCCGTCGGCGTCGAGCAAATCGAACTTCATCCTACAGAACTGGGCGCACTCGCCACGGTTGGCCGAGCGCTGGAAACAATGCTGCGAAGCGTAGCATACGCCCGAATAGCTCACGCAAAGGGCTCCATGGACAAACACCTCCAGCTCCACGTTGGGCACCTCGCGATGGATGGCGCCGATCTCCTCGACCGACAGCTCGCGAGCCAACACCACGCGGGTGAAGCCCAACTGGCGCAACCACCTCACCTTCTCGGCCGAGCGCGTGTCGCACTGGGTGGAGGCGTGGAGCTGGGGCACGTGGCCCACCTCGTCCAAGGCCACACGGTGCATGGCGAGCGTGGCCATATCCTGCACCAGCAAGGCGTCGACGCCAATGCGCGCAAGGTCGGTGATGAGTTGTTGGGTGGCTTGCAGCTCACGCTCAAAGACGATGGTGTTGACCGTAACAAACACCTTGGCGCCAAACTGATGGGCGTAATCGGTAAGGCGCTGGATGTCGGCAAGCGAATTGCCTGCGGCGGCACGCGCGCCAAACTTCTCGGCGCCGATATATACGGCATCGGCGCCATGATCGATGGCGGCAAGGCCACACTCGAGGTCCTTGGCGGGCGCCAATAGTTCAAGGGTTCTCATTCGCAGCGTATATTACTGTATCTCGTTGATATTGTAGGGCGTTTCCTGGTAAACGTAATAGTTGATCCAGTTGCTGAAAAGCAGGTTGGCGTGGGCGCGCCACGTAACCAACGGGCCTTTCTGGGGATCGTTGTCGCGGTAATAGTTGCGGGGCATCTCCACATCGTCGCGCTTGCCAAAGTCGCGCCGATACTCCTTGTCGAGCGTGTCGGGGGCATACTCCAAATGTCCGGTGATGAAAAACTCACGGCCGTTGCGAGCCATGACCATACTAACGCCGCTCTCGGCCGACTCGGCCAAGATGGTAAGCTCGGGCACCTGCTCGAGGTCGGCGCGATGGATCTCCGTGTGGCGGCTATGGGGCATCATAAACTCATCGTCGAAGCCCCGGAAGATGGGAAGATGATCGACCAGCACACGCTGGTGGAACACGCCAAACATCTTCTTGGGAAGACGATGCTTGGGAACACCATAGAAATGATAAAGACTTGCCTGGGCCGCCCAACAGATATAGAGCGTAGAGGTGACATGCGTGCGGGCCCAATCGAAAATGCCCATGATCTCCTGCCAATACTCCACATCCTCAAAGTCTAACAACTCGATGGGGGCACCCGTAACAATCATGCCATCCCACTTCTGCCGCTTCAAGATGTCGAAGTCCTTGTAGAACATCATCATGTGCTCAACGGGGGTGTTCTTGGGTGTGTGGCTCTTGAGCTTCATGAAATTGATCTCTATCTGAAGGGGGGTGTTGGAAAGCAGACGGATCAAGTCGGTCTCGGTGGTAATCTTCAGCGGCATCAAGTTGAGCACAACAATCTTCAACGGACGAACCATCTGCGAGTGGGCGCGACTCTCGTCCATCACAAAGATGTTTTCCTTCTTGAGCAGTTCTATGGCTGGAAGCCTATCGGGTAATCTAAGTGGCATGAATGTTCCTTTCTCTTATAATCTGCACAAAGTTAGTAATAAAATGGCGAAAAACGATTAACTCCCCTTCGAAATCATACATAATTCGTCGTTCATCCTTCTACCCACAAGGGGCGGCGAGGGTTGTCGGCACATGCAAACGAGATAAAAAAGCATGAAACGGGAAACATTTTCGGGGAATTGTTCTTGCCATTCCAAACAATATTCGTAACTTTGCCGACGAAACATCAAGAGCAGTTGAATCTGCACCAACCGAGCACGACATGCCACGGTGGTCAAGATACGATGTGGAAGATTACGTTTAACTTCAAAAAAAGAATGTCATTATGAACCACTCACTTTACAACAAGTTTGCTGCACAGTTTGCAGCCGCCACACTCCCTTCGCTCGTCGAATCGTTTAACCGCCAGGTGCAAAGCCGGGGCTTCAACGCCGCACGCGCCGCGCACGACCAGGCGCTCTTGGCCGAATTGGAACGCCGAGGAATCGACCTGTCGGACGTGTCGGACGGCACAACCACCTCCTTCGCCCACCACGTCGGGTTGGAAAACAATAGGCTGGTGAGAGTCGACTAACCGTCGACCGCCCGCTTTACATCATAGAAAAACCGATGATATCGTCTGCTCTTGATATCATCGTTTTTTTATGTTTTTGCGTTATGGCATCAGGGGTTATGCCACAAACGATTCGTGTTTACCACAACTGCAAGCGCTCGCTCTCGGGGATAAACATCTTGTCGCCCTTCTTCACGCCAAACGCCTCATACCAAGCGTCGATGTGGGGCAGAGCGCCGTTCACACGCCACTCGCCGAGGGAGTGTGGGTCGCGCTTCACGCGGTTGCGAATTTCCTGCTCGGTGATGTTCTGACCCCACACGCCTGCATAGGCCAGGAAGAAACGCTGCGCGGGCGTAAAGCCGTCCTTGCTCTTCAAAGGCTTCTTGGCGGTGGCGTTCTTGAAGGCGTTGAACGAAACCATCAGGCCTCCGTGGTCGGCCAGGTTCTCACCCAGGGTGAACTTACCATTGCAATGGAGACCGGGCAACACCTCGATGGCGTTGAAGAACTCTGTGTAGAGGTTGGCGCGCTCCTCAAAGCCCTTGGCGTCGTGGGCCGTCCACCAGTCGTGGAGGTTGCCGTTGGCGTCGTACTGACGGCCCTGATCGTCGAATCCGTGGGTCATCTCATGACCAATCACCACACCGATGGCGCCATAGTTGAAGGCGGCGTCGGCCTTGGCGTCGAAGAAGGGACGCTGCAAGATTCCTGCCGGGAAACAGATCTCGTTGGTGGTGGGGTTATAGTAGGCGTTGACGGTCTGCGGCGTCATGTGCCACTCCTCGCGATCGACCGGCTTACCGGCTTTCTCGGCAATGTGCTTGTCGTGGGCGAAGAAACGGGCGGCCATAACATTCTCGTAGAAGCTCTTGCTGGGGTCGATGGTCAGCTTGCTGTAGTCGGTCCAACGGTTAGGATAGCCGATCTTCACATAGAATCGGTCGAGCTTCTTGTGGGCGTTGGCCTTGGTAGAGTCGCTCATCCAGGTCTGGGCGTCGATGCGCTGGCCCAGGCTGACCTGCAAGTTGTGAACCAACTCTTCCATCATCTTCTTCGACTGGGCGGGGAAATAGCGCTCGCAATACATCTTGCCAAGGGCCTCGCCCATGGCGCCCTGCACCTGATTGGTGGCGCGTTTCCACAGGGGATAGTCCTCCTTGCGGCCGCTCATGGTCTTTCCGAAGAAGTCGAAGTTGGCCTCACGCACGGCGTCGCTCAGGTAAGAGGCGCTTCCCTGGATGAGATCCCACTCCATGATGGCGCGAAGGTCGTCGGCGGTGAGCAGGGGCAGCAGCTTGTCGAGGCCGGCGAAGAAGGCGGGTTGGCCCACGATGAGCTCCTGGATATACTTCGTATCGATGCCCTCAGCCTGGGTGTAAGCCTTCAAGGGGATGTTGGGATAGGTCTCCTCAAACTGGGCCAGGGTCATCTTGTTGTAGTTGGCTTGCGGGTCGCGCAGCTCCACGTTGCTCTTCGACACCAACGCAAGCTCGGTCTCGAAGCGGAACACCGACTGCATCTTGCGCTGGGCGTCGGCATGGTTGAAGCCGAACAACTCGAACATGCGCACGATGTGCTTCTTGAAGGCCTCACGAATGTCGCTTGTGGCTTTGTCGGGATTGACATACCAGTCTTTCTGGCCAAGCGTGAGACCGCCCTGACCCACCGAGAAGATGTTCATGGTTACGTTCTTGTCGTCGGCGCCAAAATAGCTTCCAAACGGCACGCCGAAGCCCATCTTGCCATACTTCAACTGCACCTGGCGCAAAGCCTCGAGGGTCTTGGCGGCCTCCATCTCGTCGAGCATGGGCTTGACGGGAGCGATGCCTTCTTGGTTGCGACGGGCCGAGTCCATGGCCATCTTGTAGAAATCGCTCAGCTTGCGCTCGTTGGTGCCTGCCTTGTATTTCTTCTTCGACAGATCGGTCAGGATGGTGTTGATCTGCTTGTTCACATTCTCCTGAAGCATGTCGAAACTGCCATAACGGCTATAAGCGGCAGGCAGAGGGTGGCTTTTCTGCCAGCCACCCGTGGCAAACTGGTAAAAGTCGGTGGCGGGGCTCACCGTCTTGTCGAGGTCAGCCAGCACGAGGCCCGACTTGTTCTGGGCCATGGCACCGCATGCGGGAGCGGCGGCAAACATGAGCACCGGAAGGATTTGTTTCATTTTCATGACTTATGATTTTTTGATGGTTGTGTCTTATTGTCTTGCAATGCAGAGCATTAGGCGTTAGCCTGCAATTCCTCCAACTTCTCGGAGAGCTCCATCCAATGGTCGTTCTCCTTGTCCAAGGCCTCCTTGGTCGACGTGTACTCGGTAACCAGTTCCATATTGGAGGCGTTCTCGGGCGTCATGAAGAGTTGGTCGAGCTCCTGGAGTCGCGCTTCCATCTTCGCTATTTTCTTCTCCGACTCCTCCACCTCACGACTGGCCTTGCGTATCTTCTTCTGCTGCTCCTTATGGTCTTGGTAGCTCTGCTTGCCACTTGGGGCCTCGATAGCGGTTGCCGAGGAGGCCGACGCATCCGACGCCGACTGCGGTTGGCGCTGGTCGAGCGCCTCATGGATGGTGTCGGCATTGTGGGCCCTCAGGTAGTCGTAGATGCCACCAAGGTGCTCCACCACCTTGCCGCCGCCAAACTCATAGACCTTCGTCACCAAGCCATCGAGAAACTCGCGGTCGTGCGACACAATGATGGCCGTGCCATCGAAGGCCTTGATGGCTTCCTTCAGCACGTCTTTCGAGGGCATGTCGAGGTGGTTGGTGGGCTCATCGAGGATCAGCAGGTTGACGGGTTCGAGCAACAGGCGTATCATGGCCAAGCGCGAACGCTCACCACCCGAGAGCACTTTCACTTTCTTCTCTGAGGTCTCGCCGCCAAACATGAAGGCGCCCAACAGGTCGTTGATCTTCAAGCGCATATCGCCCGTGGCCACTTGGTCGATGGTGTCGTAGATGGTTATCTCCTCATCGAGCAACTGGGCTTGGTTCTGTGCGAAATATCCAATTTGCACGTTGTGGCCAATCTTCAGGGTTCCGGTATAGGGAATCTCGCCCATGATACACTTCACGAGGGTCGATTTTCCCTCACCGTTCTTTCCCACAAACGCCACTTTCTCGCCTCGCTTGATGGTCATGTCGACATGCGAGAACACGGTGTGGTCGCCATAGTCCTTGCGCACATTGTCGCAAATGACAGGATAATCGCCTGAGCGCAAACAGGGCGGAAACTTAAGGTGCATCACCTTGCGGTCGACCTCGTCGACCTCGATGGGCACAATCTTCTCCAACTGCTTGATGCGCTGCTGCACCTGAACGGCCTTGGTGGCCTGATAGCGGAAACGATCAATGAAGGCCTGGATGTCGGCGATCTCTTTTTGCTGGTTCTCGTAAGCGCGTAGCTGCTGCTCGCGACGCTCGTTGCGCAACAACACATACTGGTCATACTTCACCTTGTAGTCCTCAATGTGGCCACAGGTTATCTCGAGCGTGCGGTTGGTTACGTTGTTGATGAACGCGCGGTCGTGGCTAACGAGCACCACCGCACTATTGTTTTGAGAAAGGAAGGTTTCCAACCAGCGTATGCTCTCAATGTCGAGGTGGTTGGTGGGCTCGTCGAGGAGCAACACGTCGGGATGGCGCAACAAAATCTTGGCCAACTCGATACGCATGCGCCAACCGCCAGAAAACTCGCGGGTGGGGCGATCAAAGTCGGTGCGCTCAAAGCCTAAGCCGGTGAGCGTGCGCTCCATCTCGGCTTCGTAGTTTTCGCCACCCATCATCATGAAGCGGTCGTGCTCCAAGGTAAAGCGATCCACAAGAGCCATGTAGTCGGGGCTCTCATAGTCGGTGCGGTCGGCCATCTCCTGCTGCAACCGGTCGAGCCGACCTTTCATCTTCACATGGTCGGAAAACGCCTTGCGCGTCTCCTCGCGAACGGTGGTGTCGTCGGAGAGCTTCATCACCTGAGGCAAATAGCCTATGGTGGTGTCATTGGGGATGGCAACCACACCCGAGGTGGGTTGCTGCAAGCCACTAAGAATCTTGAGCAAGGTCGACTTGCCCGCACCATTCTTGCCTACCAAGGCAATGCGGTCATGGTCGTTGACCACAAAACTAACATTGTGGAAGAGTGGACGAACGCCAAACTCTACCTTAAGGTTTTCTACAGAAATCATCTTTCCCAACTACAATTTGATATGCAAAGTTACAAAAAATAGTTCATACGAACAGTTGCACGCTTCTTTTTTGTTACCTTTGCGCCAACAACAATCATCACAAACCATGAAAAAAACAATTCTACTATTGGCCGCGCTCATCACGACGGCAATCGGCGCAATGGCGCAACACGACCCGCTTGCGGGCAAACGCATCGGGGTTATCGGCGACAGCTATGTGAAAAACCACCAAAACCCCGTGGAATACGCTTGGCATAGCAAGCTGGCCAAGAAGCACGGCATGAAATACTATAACTACGGACGCAACGGAAGTTGTGTGTCGATCGACATGAAGACATGGGGACCGGCGGTCGTAAACCGCTATCAGCAGATGAACGACTCGCTGGATGTGGTGGTAGTGATCGCTGGCCACAACGATGCGGCACGCCTTGCCAACGCCGTGACCGACTCAACGACCACGCTCAACAACTATCGGGAGCAATGCACCAAGCTCTGCAAGGGACTCATCGAGAAATACCCTCGGGCCTACATCTATTGGTTTACGCCATGGGCAAACGACAACCCCAACTTCAAGGTTATCGTGGATGCCACCAAGGATATTTGCGGAAGCATGGGCATTCCGGTGTTCGACGCCTACCAAAACAGCAATATCTTTGCGCGTAGCGACCAGTTCCGGCAAATCTATTTCCAAGGGGGAAAGCGCGACCATGCACACCTAAACAACAAGGGGCACGACCGCTTCCTCCCCATCGCCGAGCATTTCATCCTTCAGTATCTGCAATAAACGGAACATACGGCAGACGAAAAAACATCGCAAAGAAACAACCTCATATCACACGAAACGGTGACCACCAAATAGAGTGCTCACCGTTTCGCGTTTATAGGAGCAGGAATTTCAAGAAACGAGACAAGAATTCCACCCTCAGTTTTCACATGTACAAAGTTACGTATTACATTCCATTGCCACTTACGAAGAAAACTTACCCCGAGAAACGACTAAATCCTGCCCTAAGTTTCCTTCAAAACCGAGGGTGAAGAACAGCCTTCCCCCTAAACGCTACTAAAGGCAAATGGGGCGAGCGCTACAAATGGCAGATTGGGGATAAACGCTATAAATTATGGCAATTATATACTGTTTGACCCCAAATTTATTGGCAATGATATAGCTGTTGGCACAAACACCTAAATCGAGTAGGAAGAAAACACGCATTTTCCTCCATTACGTTCAAGCCCGATACGGAAACCTCCGATACCGCAAAATAAATCTATAAACTTATATATCTTTTTGGTCATAACATTTTTATTTCTACATTAACTCTTTCAGTCCTTCCAATCCTCCAAGGACTTCTCC
>NZ_JAXVAE010000079.1:0-11774 GCF_037460745.1 Hallella sp.
AATATCAAATATATAACTATAGTTAAGCGATTAATATCGCATCACTAGTATTTCAAGAATTATTATTTGATATGCTTTGGGATGCTTGGAAAAAGACACCCGATTATGAGATTTCCAAGAAGAAAGCAGAATCAACTAATAAGGGATGCCTGTTTATTGCTCTTTGTGGTCCATTTATTGTGTCATTAATTTTATTAATATGGTTTTTAGCTACAAGCTAAAAATACACAAATGCAATCTATCACAATATTTTATGAAAATAATTATGACAGAGTTTTATAAATATAGGAGTCTTTCAAATCTAAAACGATTTATTGATATATTAATCAACAATCGATTATATGCAGCAAAATATATTGAATTAAATGATCCTATGGAAGGTTTCTTCTTATACGATCCTGCTATTTCAAGGGATTTTATAAACACTTTGAGGAGTGAAAAAGCGAATACGTTGATTTGCTCTTTATCAAAGAAATATACTAATGGGCTTATGTGGTCTGTCTATGCAGACGAGCATAAAGGTTGCTGTATAAAACTATCCATCACCTCTAAGTCCTGGAAAAAAATAGATGTAACTTACAATAAGAATCCAGTCCAAATTAATGCAATAGACATAACTGTAGATGAGATACTAAAAATTAAATCACCTCAGTGGAAACATGAAGATGAAGTTAGATTCATTAAATCAAATCCACTTCAAAACTATATTAAGATTAAAATTGACACCATATTTTTAGGAATGAAAATGTCAAGAGCGGATGTATCTTTTTACACAAAATTGATTAACTCAATAAATCCCAATATTAAAGTTAAAAAATTAACAAGAGATGATATTGATTTTGGTTATGATATATGAATAATATACCGCCCGTATCACGCGCGTTACCCAGTTGTTTGCATGGACGAGAAGCCCTTGCAGCTGTTCGCGGATGCGCGAAAGGGCGACGCAAAAAGGACGGTTCCTATATTCAAGACAGCGAATACATCCGAAACGGAACATGCAGTATCTTCCTGTTTACCGAGCCTCTCGCCGGGTTCCGCTATGTTACGGCTTTGGAGCATCGTACGAAGGTAAACTGGGTCAGACAGATGAAGCACATAGCCGACAACGTCTATCCGCAAGCAGAAAAGATTATAATGGTGTGTGACAATCTGAATACGCACGACAAAAGTTCATTCTACGAAGCGTTTCCACCGGCTGAGGCACTGAGACTTGCCAAACGTTTTGAGTTCCATCATACACCCAAGCATGGCAGCAGACTTGACATCGCAGAGATAGAGCTGGCCGCGCTGACGAAGCAGTGCCTTGGCAAGCAACGGATTGATAAGTTGGAGGATCTCAATGTCGAACTCAAGAACTGGCAACAGGACAGAAACGAAAGTCAGAAAGGAGTGGACCGGCAATTCACTGCCGAGAACGCAAGAGGCAAGCAAAAACACTTGTATCCAATTCTTAGCTTTTAGACTTTACAAACTACTAGGCAATTTTCAATCATCAAGTTGCCACTATTATTCATTAAAAGACATACCCCTCTATGCATCTACATAAAAATCACAGTAGATCTGAGTAAGTCACAATTGCACTACATAATAATCTGAGAAACGTCAAGTCATTTGGTTAAAAAGTTGGTCTGGGTTTTCGGACGAACCAGAGAACATAATTGAAGATTTTGTAAGATTTTCGATTACAGAATAGAGACCGCCTTTGACATTTGGCATGTTTCGACTTGCAGTTTGGCATGTTTCAACACTCGATCAGGTAGCTTTCGCACGACGGTTAGGCAGGTTCGAAGATTCGAAAGATACCTAACCGCAACGCATAACGAAGGCTGGGATGCACCATGACGGACAAGATATTCGTAACACTCTAATTATCAATATCTTGTATTACTATGCCGAGAATCACGTATTTGAAATGAAAAGCCGGGGCGCTCAAAAGAAATGTGTAGATTGCTATATAGTTTGTTAATAAAATTCCGCCCAATCAATTCCCACCCTATCACACGCCTCTCATTGCCATCCCCACAGAGCGTAGGGAGGCATTGGGAGAATTTCTGTTTGGGGGAGTGGGGCACCTATGAGCGTTGACCCGCCCGCCGGACCTATTCCTCGTGCGTAGCCTTCCACCACTCCGTGCTCTTCTTCCCTTTTTCTGCCACACTACTGGTGCTTGGGTCGGAGATGGTGATGCCGCTGAACGTGTTGACGGGAATGTAGACGGGATGGTCGTAGAGGTAGGAGTAGAGCGTCTGTGTGGAGGCTGCATAGGGCACGGCGCGCTTGAGCTGGGCGTGGAAGTCGCTGAGCAGGGTGGCGTTGGCGCAGAGGTGGTCCACATAATCGCCGAGGTCGAAGAACAAGGGTGTGGCGAATCCGTCGAGCACCTGCAGCGAGTCGACCATTGCCTGTGGCAAGGCATAACGGCTGTTGATGTTTCGCATGATGGAAGCCAGGGCGTCCATCTGTCGGCAGTCGATGGCCGACAGGGCACCACTGGGCGTGGGGTACGCCTCATAGAACGTGTGGAAGGTGCTCACCATGTTGCCATAGGAGGGTGTGGCCGATCCGAGGTATCGCCACATGGCGGCGTAGGGCATGCCCATGGCCATGATCTCGGAGGTGGAGGCCACGAGCCAGTTGGTGGCGTGGCGCAGGGCGTAGGCCGTCTCCACGTTGGCCATGTAACAGTTGTCGAACAACAGGTATTGCAGCTTCACGCCCGCCTGGCGGATGCCCTCGGCGAGCGTCGCAACGTCGATGGCGTAAGCGTTGGCGGTGACCGACCCGAAGAAGCGCGTCTGTGGGTTGGCCGATGCGTCGCCGCCCACAGGCAGGGGCGCCCGCTTGGCGCAGGAGGGATAATTGTCCCAGTCGGCAATGCGCGTCCATCCACATCCATGTCCGCCAACAATCATGGCGTAGTTGAGTGCGAACGCATGGTCCTTCACGTCGTTGAGGATCTGCGCGATGCCCTCCGCCGTGGTGTAGCTGTGGCCCGTGTAGGTCTTGAGCGGGGTGTGGGCAAGCACGCCGCGCTCGTAGGTAACCTCATACATCTGAGACGCCTGGGCCGACGTACTGACAAACACCACCAAGCGTCCCGCGTAGCCGCGGTTGGCCACGATGGCCCGCTCTATGCTGTCGAGGTTCTGTTGGAAAGCATGGTATAGTCCTTGGTCGCCGTTGTCGTTGCCCGTCCACGGCATAAACACCAAAACGGTCTGCTTGTTGATCTCGTTGACGTTGACGGGGTCGTCGTTGGCACAACTGGCCAATAGCGCGCCTACGGTCAGCAGGAAGGAGAGAAGCGCTGCCAGAGTCTTGGTGGCGTGGCGCAATGGGGAGAAACGGAATAGGGTCATAAGAGGATTTTGTTTACGATGCAAAGGTACGAATTAGCGGCATGCTGTTTTGACGGTTCGGATTTTCTCGGCATCCGACACCAAGCCCGTGCGCAGGGAGCCGTGGATCTCCGTGGCACCCGTAGCCTTCAGGATGTGGGCGGCGTTCTCGGGAGTTACGCCAGCGCCACACAGGATGGTGAACGGGCGTCCCATCGTGGCGGAGAGCTCATGCGCCTTGCCAACCATCTGCCTCAACAAGGGTATGCCCGCCTCGGCCGTGGGTTGCTGGCCAGAGGTGAGGATGCGGTTACACCCCACCTGCGCGATTTGCTCCATGGCCTCCAACGGATGGCGACACACATCGAAAGCGCGGTGGAAGGTGATGTTGCGGCACCTGTGGCCATCGGTCGGCCCCACGGCCTCCACCCACTGGCGGCATGCGTCGAGATCGATGTCGCCATCGGCCGTAAGGGCGCCCACAACCACCCCATCGACACCCTCGGCCACGGCCATGCGTATCTCGCCAGCCATCTCGGCCACCTCGGCGTCGGTGTAAACGAAATGGCCCTCGCGCGAGCGGATGAGCACATGCACCACCACACCGGCGGGTCGGCAAAGGCGCACCGCCTCGCGTATCATCTCCCTATGGGGCGTAAGGCCGTCGAGCTCCAGGTCGCGGCACAACTCTATGCGGTCGGCGCCACCCTCGATGGCACCCTTCACACTCTCGATGTTACCGCAGCAAACTTCTAATATCATGGTTTTCTTGAAATGAAACGGTTATGGCTTAGGCCCTCCACTTTTCTGCAACGAGAGAAGCGAAGGGCCTAAGGATGAATGGGTTATTGTGCGCTCTGAACGGATGTGGCGCTTGCGTTCTTCTCGCTATCGTCGAGTTGCAAGTCGCTCTTCACGCTACGCGAACTGGTACGGAAGTAGACCGGCACTTCGGTGGTTTGGCCCGCCTTCAACGAGAACATCACGCTATGGGTGAGCACGTCGCCACCCTTGAGGCGCGTGCCCGTGGTGAGCAGATAATCGCCCGCGGGGAGGTTGAGACCCTTGCGGAACTTCTCGGTAACGGTGGGATCGTCGTCGGCATAGTCGAGCGGCATGGGACGACCGTCCACCAGCTGCGAGATGGTGTAGCCATGATAATACATGACCTGGGCGGGAACATCGAGCTTCAGCACGCCTTGCGCCCCTTGCGGCTCGGCGTTCTGCTGATCGGCGAGGCGGAGCCACGTGTCGCCATCGGCCACCATGGCCTTGCCTAACGGGTCGAGCATGGCACGCATGCCAAGGGCGCGGGCACCTGCCACGGTGAAGAGCTCACGGCTGCGCGCATCGCACTTGCGGCGGTTGTAAACGCCCACCACGGAAACAAAGAGTTGCTTGGGGTTGTTGGCGTTGTCGACCTGGATATGCTTCTCCACCCAGGCTATCCATTGCTGGGCCGTCATCTTGGGCAAGCGCTTCTGCAGGTAGCCCACAAAGGGACGGAGATGCTCGGTAGAGACGCGCACTCCCCCACTCCGCAACGCCTCATCGTTCAGCAGGCAAGCGTCGTGCAACACGTCGAGCGTAACGTCGCGCAGGTCTTTCTCGCTCAGGCCCTGAAGCACCAGCGAGGCCTTGGGGTTCTTCTCCTTCAGGAACTTATCCATCACCCTCCAGTTGCTGCGCGCCTTTTTCAGCACCTCGTTGTCGCCCTGGTAGAAAGCCGCCTGCTGATAGGCCGTACGTATCTTATCCTCGGCCACCAGGCGGCGACCATTGGCGCTTACGGTGTCGACGATGCTGCGGTCGGGCTCCTCAAGCACGGTGGTGGGAACATGCCAATCGTACTCCTCCACCCATGCGCTACCCGGTTGGTAGCAGGGCGTGATGGTCAGCTCGGTGGTGTAGCCATCGGCCTTCTTCACACCATACTTGCCATTGGCGCTCACCCATACCTGCAAATCGCCATAGCCCGTGGTGAAGGCGGCACGGCCCTCGGCGTCGGTGGTGACGGTCGACAGGGGGTAGAACTCCGAATAGTTGTAAAGGCGGAAGTCGACGGTGGCGTTGGCGATCGGCGCACCCTGCGCATCGACCACCCTTACCCTCAAGGTCTTGGTGGGCGCATAGGTGGCTGTGGTGGCGATCTCGTGGCCCTCATAATCGTAGCCACGGATGAGCATGGCACGGCTGGCGGCCCAGTTGAACCATCCCTTGTCTAAGGTGGCCTCGGGCTCGCACGCACCCATGAAGCGCCACTTGCCATCGACCCACACCTCTACCCAAGCATGGTTATCGTCGGTATGGGCCCAACGGGGACAATAAACCTGACGGGCGGGAATGCCCACGGCACGCAAAGCCGACACCGTGAAGGTGCTCTCCTCGCCACAACGGCCAATGCTATTGCGCATGGTGGCCAACGGAGCCGACGTGCGTCCGTCGCTCGGCCGATAGCTCACCTTCTCGTGACACCAGTGGTTCACCTCCAAGGCGGCTTGCTCCATGGTGAGGCCCTTGAGGCGCGGAGCCAACTCCTTATAGATGATTTCGCGCGCATCGTCCAACGCCTCGTTGTTCACTCGCACAGGAAGTACGAAATGTTCAAACTCCCATCGCGGAACGCTACGGCCCCACGCCATCTGCGAACGGGCCTTCAGCGCCATGCGCACCTGCTTCTGCCAGTAGGACTTGGGGTAATCAACGCTGTCGGGGGTCGACATGTTCTTATAAAGGAAAGCAAGGCTCTCAGCCTCGGTCTGCGCCGATAAGGGCAGGCTCATTGCCGCAAAAACGAAAGCGGCCAGCATGGTTCTTTTCATAGGTGGTTTTTAATTTTCGTCAAAATTACAATGATATGGCCAATAATCCAAATATTTCTATAACTTTGTAGCCAAACAATTTACCTTACCAACATGAAACGCATTCTCTACATCGCCACACTTCTGGTTTTCGGGGCCATCACCACCATGGCCCAAGGCTTCGTAAAGATCGACGGCGACCATTTCACACGCGACGGAAAACCCTACACGTTCAACGGCACCAACATGTGGTATGCCGCCATCCTTGGCAGCACCGGACAGGGAGGCGACCGCGCCCGGCTGGTGCGCGAGCTCGACGAGTTGAAACGACGCGGCATCATGAACATACGCGCCTTGGCAGGAGGATCCGACGGATTGTCGGAGCGACCCTCGCACACGTGGCCCTCGCTGCAACCCCAGGCAGGCGTTTACAACGACACGTTGCTGGCCGGACTCGACTTCTTTGTGGCCCAACTGGAAAAGCGCGGCATGACCTGCGTGCTCTATCTCAACAACTCATGGGACTGGAGCGGAGGCTTCGGCACCTACCTGGAATGGGCAGGCATGGGACAGGCACCCGACGGAAGCAAGGACTGGGATGGGTTTCAGAAATACCATGCGCAGTTTACACGCAACAAAAAGGCCATGCGACTGGCCGCCAACCACGTGAGGTTCATGGTGGGACGCACCAACACCATCACAGGCAAGCCCTATGCCGAGAGCACGGCCATCATGGCGTGGGAACTATGCAACGAGCCGCGCCCCTTCGTGCAATGCGGCTTGCTCAGCGACAAGGAGAAGGCGGCCATCAAACGGTCGTTTGTCCAATGGATTGGCGCACAGGCCAAGCTCATCAAACGCCTCGACCCCAACCACCTCGTGACCACGGGCAGCGAGGGCTACTATGGTTGCGCACGCGACTCGGCCCTGCTGCGTGAGGTTCACGCCTTTGCCGAGATCGATTATTGTTGCCTCCATTGTTGGCCCAACAACTGGGGATGGTGTGGACCGGCCATCGCCGAGACGGCCAACTGCAAGCAACGCAACGGCATAACCGCTCCCCAAGACTCATTGGCCAACGCCATCAGGCGGTCGGAAGCGTACATCGACCTCAACCGGCGAATCCTCGCGCCCTTGGGAAAGCCCATCGTGTTGGAGGAATATGGGTATCCGCGCGACAACTACGACATACGGCCCGGCACACCCGTAACGGCCCGCAAAGCCTACTACCGCTTTATCGCCACCCTGCCCTTGGCCGGCAAGAACTTCTGGGGATGGGCCGGGGAGGCTCGACCACCCCACGACCGTTGGCAACGATGGGATGCTTACACCGCCGACCCCGCCCAAGAGGAGCAGGGACTATACTCGGTGTTCGATTGCGACGAATAACCGCATTCCTTATTCCTTCGTCTGTCGGGGCGCCTCATACTGCCCATTCACCTTGATGGGCTCAAGGTGGATGTTTACGATGGTGCCCTCACCAAAGTGGGTCCTTAGCCGGCGTTCTATGTCGGTGGCATGCTCATGCGCCTCATAGAGCGACAAGGAACCGGGCATGCGTATGTGCATCTCGACGGCGATGTTGTTGCCAATGCGACGGGTGCGAAGGTTGTGCACTTCACGCACGCCCTCCTCCTCATTGGCGATCCTCACGATCTCGTTCTCCTCCGCCTCGGGCAGGCTGGCGTCGGTAAGTTCCTTCACCGACTGCATCACCAATGCCCAAGCGGCCTTGATGATGAAGGCGCTCACCACGATGGCGGCAAGCGGATCGAGCACGGCCCAGCGCTCACCCAACAAGATGGCGCCACCTATGCCCACCATGGTGCCGACGCTCGACAAGGCGTCGCTCCGATGGTGCCAGGCATTGGCCACCACGGCCTCAGAATGATACTTGCGACCGACGCGCACCGTGAACTGATAGGCCCACTCTTTCAGAGCGATGCTCGCTATGGCGGCGACCAAGGCCACCACGCCTGGCTGCTGCAACTGCACGCCACAGATGGCCTGATAGGTCTTGACCACGCCCGAATAGCAAATCATCAAGCCCACCACCAGGAGCGACAATCCGATGATGGCCGTGGCCAACGTCTCGTACTTGCCGTGCCCGTAATCGTGGTCCTCGTCCTGCGGTTTACTTCCCAACTTCACAAACACCAACACCACCACATCGGTGGCGAAATCGGTGAGCGAATGGATGGCGTCGGCGATCATGGCCGCCGAATGGCCTAAGATGCCCGCGGCAAACTTCAGCGCGAGCAACACCACATTGATGACACTACCAGCCAAGGTTACCTTATAAACCTCTCTCACGCGGTCGGATCCATCGGCTTTTCTTTCGTTCTTGTTCGTCATTTATAACCTCCTAAAGAAGCGATCGGCTTCTTTCATCCTACTGAATTACAATCTGTTATAAATCTACATTCCCCATCGACCATGCTATGTTAAGGATTGAAATGCTGGATGAGCCCAACAAATCTTCCGCTTTGGCCTGAGGACCGATTGGGGGTTGGAAAATGTACTCTATGAAAAAATCCCGCAGGTCGGCAACTACTTGCTGACTTGCGAGATTGTTCGGTTGACGGCCGTTTGCCGCTTTTCACACCATAATTATATAGAGTGCTTATTTCTTAGCCTTGTCGGCGGTAGCCTTGCCCTTGTAAGCCTTGTTCAAGCCAGCCACCACCTCGTTGGTGATGTCGTAGGCCTTGTCGGCATAGAGCAGGTTGTCGCCTTGCTTCGAGAAGATGAGGCTATACTTCTTGTCCTTGTTGTAGAAAGCCAAATAGTGCTGCAACGAGTCGTGCAGAGCCTTGTTGAAGTTATCGGTCTCGGTCTGGAACTCGGCGCTCAAACGCTGGTTGAGCACCTGCAGGTCGTTGTTCTGCTTCTGCAAGCCAGCCTGGATGGCCTCTGCCTGCTCGCGGGTATATGCGTTCTGCTGAATCTTCTGCTGGAAGTTGGCGGCTGCGGCCTGCAGCTGCTGCTGCTTGGTAGCCAATGTCTTCTGGATGTTGTTACCCTTGGTCTCCAAGATCTTGCTATACTCCTTGCAGAACTTATACTGCGTCATGATGGAGTCGACCTCCACGTAAGCAATCTTGGCGCACTCGCCCGACTTCTGGGCAGAGGCGGGAGTCTTGTCGTCCATCTTAGGACTGCTCTTGTCGCATGAGACAAGACCCATCGTTGTCGCAGCTGCAAGAGCCACGGAAAGAATGATGTTCTTCTTCATTTCTCAATTATGTAGTTTTGTTATTATTCACGGGGTTACGAAAGCAACGGCTTCTTCGACTGAGCCTCTCTGTCTTGGTCGAGCACACAGTGGATGCCACGATCTTTCATGGCCTGACTATCGTGGATGTGTTGCGACTCGAAACGGCCATTCTTCTTAAAAATAACCTTTACGGACAACAACCCAACGGCAATAGCAATAATTAACACGCTTAATAGCAAAGTTTCAGTCATTTTTGTTACTTTTGCAGTGCAAGATGCACAATAATATTGCAAAGTTAAGGCAAAAAGTGGAAAGTGCAAAGAAAAATTTGATAAACCTTTATAAAAACAAGCATTATGGCAGAATTGAAACCTGCTCGTGTTTTCGAGCAATTTGCTAAAATCAATCAGATCCCTCGCCCCTCAAAGCATGAGGACGCGATGATTGCTTACCTGAAGAAGTTCGGAGAGGATCACGGACTGGAGACATTGGTCGACGAGACCGGCAACGTACTCATACGCAAGCCCGGCACCAAGGGCCACGAGGATCGCCAAACCACCATTCTGCAAAGTCACATGGACATGGTGTGCGACAAGCTCGTCGACGTGGACATCGACTTCCACAAAGACCCCATCCAGACATACGTTGATGGCGAGTGGATGCGCGCCAAGGGCACCACGCTGGGTGCCGACGACGGCATTGGATGCGCCATTGAGCTGGCCCTGCTCGACGCCGACGACATTGAGCACGGTCCCATCGAGTGTGTGTTCACACGCGACGAGGAGACGGGACTGACAGGCGCCTTCGGCATGAAGGGTGGCTTCATGACTGGCAACTATCTCATCAACCTCGACTCTGAGGACGAGGGCCAGATCTTCGTATCTTGCGCTGGCGGCATCAACACATCTGCCAACTTCACCTTCACACGCGAAGAGGCTCCCAAGGGCTACTTCTTCATGGAGGGTACGCTGAAAGGCCTCAATGGTGGCCACTCGGGCGACGACATCGACAAGAAGCGCGCCAACGCCATCAAGATTCTGTGCCGTTTCCTCTACATGGAGCAAGAGAAGATGGATCTTCGTCTGGCCCAGTGGAACTCGGGCAAGATGCACAACGCCATCCCGCGCGACGGAAAGATCATCTTCGCCGTGCCCGCCGATAAGAAGGAAGAGGTGAAGGCCGACTGGAACATCTTCCAGAAAGACGTGGAGGACGAGTTCCACGTAACCGACGGCAACATGGAATGGTCGCTCGGTAGCGCCGACGCCCAAACCGTTATGCCCAAGAACGTGAGCGTGAACCTCATCCGCGCCATCCAGGCTGTTGACAACGGCGTGCTCGCCATGTGCCAGGACGAGGCTTTGGCCAAGATGGTGGAAACATCGAGCAACATAGCAAGCGTGCAGAGCGAGGAGGAGAAGGTCATCATTGTGAGCAGTCAGCGCTCTAACGTGATGAGCAACCTCACCAACATGGCCAACTCGGTGAAGGCCACCTTCCAACTGGCTGGCGCTGAGGTGATACAGAACGATGGCTATCCCGCATGGAAGATGAACCCCAACTCGAAGTTGGTGGAAGTTACCGTGGCAGCTTACAAGAAGCTCTTCGGAAAAGCCCCCATCGTGAAGGGCATACACGCCGGACTGGAGTGTGGCCTGTTCTCGGAAAAGTATCCGCACCTCGACATGGTGTCGTTCGGTCCTACGCTCCGCAACGTTCACACCCCCGACGAGTGCTTGTACATCCCAACCGTTCAGATGGTTTGGGACCACATGCTTGAGATTCTGAAGAACATTCCTGCAAAGGCATGAGAAAATCATTCATAACCATGATGGCTCTGTTCGCCACCCTCTTCACAGGGTGCGGACAGAGTCATGATGCCAAGAACATGGTCGAGGAGTTTATGACCACGCAAATGGGCATCAACGATTATGATGTCGTACAGTGGGGTCGTCTCGACTCCACTTTCTTCGTTTCCGACTCCATGGTGCAGGTCATGCGCAAAAACGCATCGAACAAGGTAAAAGGGCAAGAGGCTTACGCCAAGCCGTCGCAGAAGTTGCTCTTCCTCAACGTGAGATATGCCATCGGCAACGACACCATCAAGCAAACCTTCTACCTCAACGACAAGTTGACAGGCATCGTCTCATATAAGGAAAACTAAAACCTGCCGTAAGGGAATGCCTGTTGTTAGAGAAGGGCGTGCCAAAGGCCAGAGAACGGGGCATCTGCAGTCAAACCAGAGAACACCTAAGGCATGGGAAAGAGGCATCAGCCCTCAGGCGAGGAAGACGCATCTATCCGATCCCAAGAATTCCTCCCTACAATATAATAAGGTGAAGGATCATTGTAAATGAAGGAGCATTAGTACTGATGCGATAAAATCGCATAGTTATTAAAATTCATCAAATAAAG
>NZ_JAXVAE010000080.1:0-55413 GCF_037460745.1 Hallella sp.
TATACAGAATTCCAATGATTTCAAAGAACAAAAGATGTGTATAAAGGGTAGGGCGTTGAGCTCGGGGAAGAACGCGTTGAGCAGCACAGGGCCCATGATGGTGCCCAAGGCTGCGCAGGTGCCCAAGGCCAACGACTGACCCAAGGCCACACCCAGATAGCGCATGGAGAGGCCAAACGTCAGGCCGCCCACGCCCCAGAGGCAACCGAAGAGCAGCGTCATCCACAGGTTGAACGACGGTGCCTGGGCAAAAAGCCCCCACAGGCTCTCGCCCGACGGAACGGCCAGCAGGGCGCCGAGAAACGGCAGCAATAGCCAAGCGAACACGCCCTGGACGAGCCAATAGCTCTCCCAGCTCCATTGCTTCACCTTGTTGATGGGCACGTAGCAACTGCTTTGGCAGAACGCTCCGATGGCGATGATGATGAGTCCGATGATGATGTTCATGCTCGTTAGGCGCGTTTGAAGGTCACCTCTTGCTCGTAACGCTCAATCTCTGGAATGTAATCCTGGCCCACGGGCACATTGTTCTTGTAGTTGAAATAGTCGTAAACGGCGCCAAACGGCAACGTTTTCGCCTCCTCCAACAGAGCCAGGCGCTCAAAGTGCTTGCCTTCGTCCTCATACTGACGCAACAGGTCGAGGGGCTCGAGGAATGCGGAAAGCAGGCTCTTCTGCGTGGCGCGGGTGCCGATAATGTAGGCGCCGAGGCGGTCGATGCTCGCATCGAAATAGTCGAGACCGATGTGGGCGCGGTGGAGCTGGCCCGCACGCACCAATTCGGAGAACAGGTTGCGGGTGTTGTCGTCGAAGCAGGTCACGTGGTCGGAGTCCCAATGCATGGGGCGCGACACATGCAGCATCAGCTCGGGGACGAAGAGCAGCAGGGCCGACACGGCGTCCGACACGTTCTCCGTGGGCTCGTAGTGGCCTGTGTCGAGCGTGTAAATCATCTTGTTTTGGGCGCAGTAGCCTGCCACAAAGTCGTGTGAGCCTACGGTGTAAGCCTCCAGGCCGATGCCGAAGAGCTTGGCTTCAAGGCACGTCTTCATGTTGGGAAGGTCCTCTTTCATGATCTCGTCGAGGCTCTCCTTGAATATTTGGCGATAACGGTACTTCTCTACGGTGTAGTCCTTCGAGCCATCGTGCACCCAGATGTTCATGATGCAAGGGTCGCCCTGGTAGGCTCCCATGGCGTCGGCTATGCGACGGCAGCGTTTGGTGTGCTCAATCCAAAAGTCGCGCACGGCCTTGTCGGGGTTGGATAGCGACAGCGTTCCGCTATTGGGATGCGAGAACGAGGTGGAATTGAAGTCGAGTTTCATGCCGCGCTCCTTGGCCCATTCCATCCAACTCTGGAAATGCTCGGGGCCACACTGGTCGCGATCCACAAACGCTCCGCCGAAGTCGCCGTAGGTCTCATGCAGGTTGAGGCGCATGGGACCGGCCAGCAGCGACGTGGCCTTGTCGATATCTTGGCGCAGCTCGTCGATGTTGCGGGCGCGTCCGGGGAAATTGCCGGTGGTCATGATGCCGCCCGATGCCGCTACGTTGCGCTCGAAGCCCACAACGTCGTCGGCCTGCCAGCAATGGAGCGAGATGGGAGTTTTCTCAAGGGTTTCGATGGCCTTGTCGGTATTTACGCCCAAGGCGGCGTAGCGCTCCTTGGCAAGCGCATAGGCTTTTTCAATGTTTTCAGATTTCATATTGTTTGTTTTTTATTGATGATCAATGAGTCATTGGGGTGTTGGTGATGCGCAGGTAGCGCTCGTAAGCGGCATCCCACGCCTCCCGGTCGTGTGGGTCGAAGCGTTTCAGTTCGATGGATTGTGCGATGATTCGGCGCATCTCCCACACGTCGGCCACATCGCCAGAGGATTTGGCCTGTAGCATCACGTTGCCGATGGCGGTGCCTTCCTGCGGTCCGGCGAGTACCGTCACACCGCATGAGTTGGCTGTAAACTGGTCGAGATATTCGTTCTTGGAACCGCCACCGATGATGTGGAGCACGTCGATATCGAAGTTTGCAAATTCCTTTAGCCACGTGAACACCTGCCGGTAGCGCAAGGCCAATGAGTCAAAGATGCAACGACAGTAGGCGGCGTGGCCCTCGGGCACTGGCTGATGGGTGCGTAGGCAATAGGTGCGGATGGCGTCGACCATGCTCGTGGGATTGGCGAAAAGCGCGTCGTCGGGGTTGATGAGACTGCGGAACGCCTCTTGCTGCATGGCCTCGCATTGCAGTTCGCTGTGGTTCAAGCCTTGCACTTCGGGCCATTCCTTGCGGCATCGCTCGTAGATCCACATGCCGCAGATGTTCTTCAGGAAGCGAGTGGTGCCTTCTATGCCGCCCTCATTGGTGAAGTTTTTGGCGAAACTGTTGGCGTTGATGATGGCGTTGGGTGTCTCAATGCCCATGAGACTCCAGGTGCCCGAGCTGAGATAGGCAAACCGGTGGTCCTTGGCCGGCACGGCTGCCACGGCCGAAGCTGTGTCGTGACCTGCCACGGCGATGACCGGAACAGGCCCAAGGCCAGTTAGTTTCTGCACGTCGGGTGTCAGTTCACCGATGCGTGTGGCGGGCAATGTCATGGGTCCAAACTGGTCGCGGCGCAGTCCAACGCTCGCCAGCAGGTCGGTGTCGAGGTCCTTACTGGTGGGGTTGAGCAGTTGGGAGGTGGAAGCCACGGTGTACTCGCAGACAGCTTTGCCGGTAAGCAGATAGCTCAGGGCGTCGGGAATAAACAACACCTTGTTGGCGCCTTGCAGCGCCAAGTTGCCATCGCAGCGCATCTGGTAGAGCTGGAATAGCGAGTTGAAGTTCATGAATTGGATGCCCGTCTTGTCGTAAACCACCTGCTTCGGTAACACCTTATTATAATAGGTATTCATCGTGCCCATAGTGTGCGGGTCGCGATAGGCCATGGGATTGCCCAGGATTTGTCCGTCGGGGGCCACGAAGACGAAGTCGCAGCCCCATGTGTCGATGCCGATGCTCTGTATGGGAAGGTGTCGGGCGTGAGCCAAACGAAGGCCTTTCACCACCTCCCAATACAGGGCGAGGATGTCCCAATAGTAGTGGCCGTTGGCTTCGATGAGCTGATTGTCGAAGCGAGTGAGCTCTTCCAACACCAGTTTTCCTTGGCTGAGAGAGCCTATGATGGTGCGTCCGCTCGTGGCTCCGAGGTCCACCGCGAAGAAGTATTTGCTTGTTCCCATAGACAAAGGTTGATAGTTGTTTGTTTCGAATGTTGCAAAGTTAACTCATTTTGCTACCTGGGGACATTATAATTTGATTTTTAAGCCTATTATTTTGAGAATTCTTCCTATCTTTGCAAACACTGACGAAACCTCTTCTTGGAATAAAAATCTAATATTAAATTTATAAAACATGTCATCTTTAACTATTGCAATTGTAGTTGCGTTCTGCATTGGCTATTTCTTCATAGCCGTTGAAAGCGTGACGAAAGTGAACAAGGCCGCAGTTGCCTTGCTGATGTTTGTGGTATGCTGGACGATCTTCATGGTTGATCCGGGAAGTTATCTCACAGCCATATCGGGCCAAGACCTACCTAATGTGGTGAGTGGTGTCATTGAGCATCACCTGGGAAGCACGTCGACAACGCTCTTCTTCCTCATGGGAGCCATGACGATTGTGGAGATTGTAGACCAGAATGGCGGCTTCAACTGGGTGCGCACGGTCATGATGACCAAGAGCAAGCGAGCCCTTTTGTGGCGCATCGCCTTCCTCACTTTTATCCTTTCGGCCATTCTCGACAACCTTACCACGAGTATTGTGATGATCATGATTCTTCGCAAACTGGTGCGTGAGCATAAGGACCGCATCATCTACGCGTCGCTGGTCATCATCGCTGCCAACTCGGGTGGTGCCTTCTCGCCCATTGGCGACGTTACCACCATCATGCTGTGGAACAAGGGCGTGATTACGGCTGCAGGCGTTATCTCGGAGATTATTGTGCCATCGTTGGTGTCGATGATGATCCCTGCCTTTATCATGCAGTACATGCTCAAGGGCAATCTGGCCGATGTTCCAGCAGCGGCAACGAAAGATGAGAGCGCGGCATTCGACTTCAGCGACTTCCAGCGTAAGGTGGTGTTTGTCGTTGGTGTGGGTGGCTTGATCTTCGTGCCTATATTTAAGGCCATCACCCATCTGCCTCCTTTTGTGGGAATCTTGCTTGTGCTGGGTGTGCTGTGGACCGTTACGGAGGCTTTCTACCGCCATCTGCCCCATGGAACCGACCGTGAGGGTACGCAGAAGCGTGTGACGAACCTCTTGCATAACATCGATATGTCAACCATCCTCTTCTTCCTCGGTATCCTGATGGCTGTGGCCTGCCTTGAGGAGGTGGGTGTGCTGACAGCGCTTGGCGAGGGCCTGAACGTGGTGTTCTCAGGCAACCACTACATGGTGACGGGTATTATCGGTGTGCTCTCGAGCATCGTCGACAATGTGCCGTTGGTGGCCGGTTGCATGGGTATGTACCCTGTCGCTCCTACAGGCGACATGGCTGTCGATGGCGTTTTCTGGCAGTTGTTGGCCTATTGTGCCGGTGTGGGAGGCTCAATGCTCATCATCGGCTCTGCCGCTGGTGTGGTGGTCATGGGTCTGGAGAAGATTACCTTCGGTTGGTACATGAAGCATATCACTTGGATTGCTTTCGTAGGCTACCTGGCTGGTATCGTGAGCTACTGGTGCATCAGAACGTTTATCTTCACCACTCCGCTGTAATCGCTTTATCAATACGTTGCTAAATGCCTGCGGTTCTGCCGTGAACCCTATGTGGTTCTTCTGTGAGCTGATTGCGATTCCGCAGTAAATATCAGACTGGCAGATACCTAACGGAAATTCATGTAACAAGAAAAGGCCCCGTGCGAAAAGGCATTGGCTGACCCGAAGGTTAGCAATGAAGCCTTTCACACGGGGCTTTCGTAATGTGTTTGGATGCCTATCGTAGTGTGTTATCGGGGCAGATTGAAGGCGCGCGACATCTCGGCCATCTGCTCATCGCTCATGCCAGTGGGCTCGTAGCCCATGGCCTTGCAGTCGAGATAGATCTTGGCGCTCTTCGACAATACGTCGATCTGATCGAAAGCGTCCATTACGTCTGTGCCCTTGGCAAACACACCGTGCTTCTCCCACAGCACTACGTCGTAGTCTTCGAGTTCGGAAAGGGTGTCGTGGGCCAGTTTCACGCTGCCCGGCAACTGGTAGGGAACCACACCGAGGCCCAGCGGACAGAACGCCTTGGTTTCGGGAATCATGCTCCAAAGAATCTTGGTGAGCACGTCCTTACCTAAGAAATGGTTGTTGTGGCTCATGGCCACGAGCTCGATGGGGTGGGTGTGGACAGTTGCCTTGTAGCCCGAACCGAGTTCTATCTGTCGATCGTGCACGGCAAGATGCGATGGCAATTCAGAGGTGGGTTGTACGGCGTGGTCGGCAATGATGACGTAGCTGGCGCAATCGTCGAGGATGCGAATCACGCTGCCATTGTCCATAGGCCAACGCGCCAGGTCACGCATACGCTTTCCTGTTCCCTTGCAGAAGAAGTATTGTCCTTTCAGATGAGGCAATGTCTCGCCAATAGGTTTCACCTCGGAGATGGCTGGCAGCGCCTTGATGGCATCATCCACAAACTCGGTGATGTTGACCGTGATGTTCCCTCCGTTGCGCTCTGCCCATCCGTTCTGCCACAGATAGCCTGCCACTTCGGCTATCTTGTCGATCTCTTTTCTCAGGGCTTGCCGCCCGTCAAGAATGCTTTTTCCCATGGTTTTGATTTTTTTTTTAGTTGATTTTGCCACAAAATTACAAAATCTTAGCATTCATACGCAAGAAGAATTGATATTTCTGCTACGACTTTTGACCTTCTCCCATCCGTTGCGTCACGCCCATTCTCTGCGCCTTTCCATGTTCTTCATTTCCCAATTCTTGTCATTCTTCTCCGTCTTTGGCCATCTTTTATCCTCAATCGATCATTAGACCGAAATAGGAGAAATCGTAGGATGTTATGGTTTCTTTCCAATTCTTGTCAGCGTTTCTTTTGGCATCTTGCTTCCATTCGCGTTTCGCCATAGCCCGCTATGCCTTCAGCGCGGATGTCGCAACCTGCTCGAGACAAACTCGAACAAGAATTGAAATCTAATGACCGGTTGGGGTTTATTTCTCTCCTTCTATTATACCTGTTTTCTTATGCATGTCTGTCCCAATTCGATATGCGTCCTTTCGTTCTTCAGTTTGTTCTTTCTTGTTATGTGTAAGGACAACAAAAAAAGCCCGCGCAGGCAAGAATGTCTGCGCGGGCATGATATGTTGGGATCTAAAGAATCTCGATTAGAGAGAACGATCCAGGCGGTTGAAGCCATAAACAGCCTCAGAGCCGAGCTCCTCCTCGATACGGATGAGCTGGTTGTACTTGGCCATACGGTCTGTGCGGCTCATAGAACCAGTCTTGATCTGACCGCTGTTTGTAGCAACTGCGATGTCAGCAATAGTGGTGTCCTCAGTCTCGCCTGAACGGTGAGAAGTAACTGAGTTGTAGCCGTGACGGTGAGCCATCTCGATAGCCTCGAGAGTCTCGGTCAGAGAACCGATCTGGTTAACCTTGATGAGGATAGCGTTAGCAACGTGCATCTTGATACCCTTCTCCAAGAACTTGGTGTTGGTAACGAAGAGGTCGTCGCCTACGAGCTGAACGCGGTCGCCGATCTTGGCTGTAAGCTTCTGCCAGCCCTCCCAGTCGTTCTCGTCGAGACCGTCCTCGATAGAAGCGATAGGATACTTGTTGCAGAGCTCCTCGAGGTAAGCGATCTGGCCTTCATCGTCGTACTCAACGCCGTTAGGATCCTTAGGCATACCGTTATTCAGCTCCTTGTAGTTGTAGTAGTACTTGCCGTCCTTCAGAGTAGCGAACTCAGAAGCAGCGCAGTCCATAGCGATGGTAACGTCCTTACCCGGCTCGTAACCAGCGTCCTTGATAGCCTGGCAGATGCTGTCGAGAGCATCGTCGATGCCGTTGAGCTCAGGAGCGTAGCCGCCCTCGTCGCCCACAGCTGTAGACAAGCCGCGCTTCTTCAGAAGCTTACCCAGAGCGTGGAAGACCTCAGCGCCGCAGCGGATAGCCTCCTTCTCGCTCTTTGCAGAACGAGGCTGGATCATGAACTCCTGGAAAGCGATAGGAGCAGAAGAGTGAGCACCACCGTTGATGATGTTCATCATAGGAACGGGAAGGGTGTAGCTGTTTGTGCCACCGATGTAGCGATAGAGAGGCATGTTCAGTGCAGCAGCAGCTGTGTGAGCGGCAGCCAGAGAAACACCGAGGATGGCGTTGGCACCGAGCTTGCTCTTGGTGGGTGTGCCGTCGAGCTCCAGCATCTTATAGTCGAGGCCGCGCTGATCGAACACGTTCCAGCCCTTCAAGGCGGGAGCAATGATGTCGTTGACGTTGGCCACAGCCTTCAAAACGCCCTTGCCGAGGAAACGACCCTTGTCGCCGTCGCGAAGCTCGAGGGCCTCGTTCTCACCGGTAGAAGCGCCTGAGGGTACGCTGGCGCGGCCCATGACACCATTTTCCAATGTTACTTCCACTTCCACTGTCGGGTTGCCACGAGAGTCGAGGATCTCGCGAGCATGAATCTTTTCAATTTTCATCTTTTAATCCTTTTAAATGGTTCAAGATTTATCTTCTGCAAAGGTAGGAAAAAATCTGTAATAAGCACAATGATAGACGATTAAATTTGTGAAAAATATGAAAAGCACAACAACTATGGTGTCGTGGTTGGGTTTTCTAATGGCCGATTGGGGTTTGTCGTGGAATGTGGGTGCTGTGTTTAGGGGTGGGGAGTTGGGAATGGCGGAGGATGTCAGGCGTGGCGTCTGAGGGTTGGGTGGGGTGCAAACGATGGCTCCATGTGTTTTCCACGTTTCCATCGTTGGGAATGTTGCAGAATGGGACCCGATTCCGATGGTGTGATGTTTTGTTCGGAATGGAGTAACGGGTTGTGCCAGAGAGACATACGAGCCCTATAAAAGTGGGCTGAGGAGGCGTAGTAGGCTTTCGCCCAACCGTTTGGAGAATGGGCGGTTTTTCACGCGTTTCATCTCTTCGATGGGTCTACTTTGTGCGAGGTCTTCCATGAAAATGTTTTTCAATCGGAGCGCCATGCCCTCGTCGTAGAAGAAGATGTTTGACTCGAAATTGTGCTCAAAGCTACGGAAATCGACGTTGGTGCTGCCCACGGTCGACACGCTATCGTCGCAGACGAGCAACTTGGAATGGTTGAATCCGGCTTGGTAGAGGTACACTTTCACGCCGGCTTGCAGCGTCTCCATGACATAGGAGAGGGTCGACCAGTCGAGTACCTTCGAATCGCTTTTCCTTGGAATCAATAGCCGCACGTCCACTCCGGCGAGCGCCGCCGTGCGCATGGCGAAGAGGATGGGTTCTGTAGGCAGGAAATAAGGGCTCTCCATGTAGACGTACCGCTTGGCTTCGAGCAGAATGCGCACGTATCCCTGCATGATGTCGGGCCATGGCGTGACGGGACTGCTCGTAACCAACTGGGCCAAACAGTTGTTGTTGATGGCCGGGTTCAGTGGGGGATAATACTTGCGGTCGGTGATTAGCGTGCGGTCGGTGAAGTACCAATCCACCAAGAACGCTCTCTGAATGCCATAGACCGCGCCCCCTTCCACCTTCAGATGTGTGTCGCGCCATGCCATGCCTTTTGTTCCCTTGACGTACCGCAGGGCAATGTTCATGCCACCCACGAATCCCACCCGTCCATCCACCACACACAGTTTGCGGTGGTTTCGGTAGTTCATCTTCGATGTGAAGGCTGGGAATTTCACGGGCATAAAGGCGTGCACCTCAATGCCTTCGTTGCGCATCCGCTCGTAAAAGTCGTTGCTCACCTGCCAGCAGGCCACATCATCATAGATGACGCGCACCTCCACGCCTTGCCGAGCCTTGTCGATGAGCGTGTCGGCGACGAGTCGTCCCAATGGGTCGTCGCAGAACAGGTAGAAATCGAGGTGTATGTGGTTGGTGGCTTGGCCGATGGCTTGCAGCAAGGCAGGAAAGAACTCGTAGCCGTTGGTGTAAATTTCCACTGCGTTATCCTTGAACGGCAACGCCATGCTTTGGTTCTTGAAGAGCTGCATCAGGGGCCGGTGCGACTCGGGCAGCCGGAGGTCTTTTTGCTCGGCAAACTCGAGCATGGAACGCTTTGTCAGTTGGTCGAGCGATCGCTGGCTGACGAGTCGTTCCTTGCGTGTGTCCTGTCCGAAGAAGAAGTAAAGGATGATGCCCAGCAAGGGAAGGAACCACAGCACGAGCACCCACGCCATCGTCTTCGACGGTTCGCGGTTGTCCATGATGATGCGCACCATCACACCTATGACGATGACAGCATAAATGACAAGCCATATTTCGCGTAGGTACTCCACTGTTTCCTCCTTATGATGTTGCGTTTGGTTGGCTATTTGAACCCAATCAGCTTGTGTGTTTGCAGCGACAGGCGCCATTGCGGATGCCGCTGGATGTATTCCACACAGCGACGGGTGATGCTTGCGTTGCGATTGGCGTCGCCCACATCGCATGGTTGCAGGTAATAGTAGTCGGCCTGAATGCCATAATCGTTGGGCGTCTCGGCCTCGTCGAACAGCACCTTCAGTTCGTTGCATCTTTGCACCCTGGGCTTCGTCTTGGGCGACACGGTCAGCCAGTCGAGGTTGCTGGGCGGCGGTAAGGTGCCGTTGCTTTCCATGGCCACCTCGAACCCCGCCTCATGCAACGCGTCGATGAGTTGCTCGTCGACCTGCAAGGTGGGCTCGCCACCTGTGAGCACCACCAAACGCGCCTCGTGATGGCGAATGCGCTCCACGATGTCGTGGCCGGTCAACGGTTCGAACGAAGCGAAGTCGGTGTCGCAGAACGCGCATTTCAGGTTGCAGCCACTGAACCTCACAAACACCGCGGCTCGCCCCGTGTTGTGGCCTTCGCCCTGCAGGCTGTAGAAGATGTCGTTTACCCTATATGTCTTCATGGCGCAGCTCATTCGTCGATCTCGTAGATGGCAATGTTGTTGTCGCTCTCCTGCACCTTGGCCTTGTAGCATGTGGGCAGTTGGTCGACGATCCATCGCGCAATGTTCTCGGCCGTTGGGTTGAACGGCAGCTGACTGTTGAGGTCGGTGTGGTCGAGCTTTCCATGGATGAGTTGCTTGATGTGTGCGAAGTCTTCCACCATGCCGTCTTGGTTGAGCTCGCGCGCTTTGCAGTAGACGGTTACGTGCCAGTTGTGTCCATGCACCTGCGAACACTTGCTCTCGTATGAGAGTGTGAGGTGGTGACTGGCGGAAATCTCAAAATGTTTCTCTAAATAATACATGGTATGTATGGTTTTCCTGATAATCGTAGTGGTGTTGGGGTGAAGGGGTGGGGCTTGTGGGCCTAATGGGCTTTGTGGGCATTATAGGTCCGATGAGCGTCTTTGGCTATGCTCATTTGCCCTTGTTCTTCTGTATGTAGGCCAGTTCCTTGAGGGCGAAGTCGCTGTTTTGCGGGTTGTCGAGCATCTGTTTGAGTAGGCGCTCGGCCTCGTCGTAGCGTTGCATGGCCACCAACATATATGCCTTGCGGCGTAAGAGGAAGTTGGAAACATGGTCCAGTTGGTCGTCGGCAAGGTTGGTCTTGGTTTTCTCCTCGTCGTTCTCGTCCATGGCGTTGTTGTTTATCTCGCGCAGGAAACGCAGCAGCATGTCGATGGTGGCCAACGCGCGGTGGTCCTTTTGGTTCACCAAGCTGTTGACGTACGCCTCCGTGACCAGCGGGATCTCGAACGGATCGGCCTGTTGCAGGTAGTAGATCGACTTCTCATACTGTCCGATGGCGCCATAGCTGACCCCCAGGAAGAAGTAGAGCTCGCGGCATTTGTCGCGCCCCAGGCGCTCGGTCGCCTCTTCGATGGAGGCAAACTGGGCATACAACGCCTCCAGCAGGCTGATGGCCTCGTAGTAGCGCTTTTGGTCGAACAACGCCTTTCCGTTGAGGGCCAGCCATCCCATGTTGGGGTTTTGCATATCGCACAGCAGTTGCTCCTCCTTGTTCAGTTGCTCGCCCCGACCATTGGCTTTTGCCATGGCCTCCTTCCATAGGTAACGGAACTTCGTCATGCGCTCCTCCTTGGGTGTGAGATCGTAGCCCAGCAGCACGCTGACCTGCCGTTTGGGCGATGTCCTCGACGCTACCTCCACGCCGTTGGCGGGCGATACGGGAGCCAACGACAGCGTGATGCGATAGTAGAGCGTGTCGGTTGTGGCGCCCTCTTGCTCAAAGTCGAGCGTCAGGTGGCGCATCTTCACTGGGTCTCTTGGGTCGTAGTAGTCGAGTCGCGCCATGGCCGATAAGCGCCCGAAGGCTCCGTCGGCTATGATCGGTTGGGTGATGTCGAAGTTGAGGATGGCGTCGGTGTCGTCGATGCTTGTCGAGCTGTTGTCGGCGTAGAGGGCGAAGTGGGCCGGCACAATGTCCTTCAGTCCCATCGTCGTGGCAAGCAGATGCCCCAGTTGGGCGTTCTCGCCTTGGCCCAGATGCCAATCGGGGCCAGCCTCTTGGTGAATCATCTCCTGTTCGCGCAAGAGGAACAGTTCGCGCTCGAGCGTGGCCTGTGCCTTCTCCAAATCGCGGTTGGGCACCTTGTCGTTGGCGCTTTTCATCTCATTGAATCGCCTCACAAAGACGTTTTGCCACTTGAAGGTGTTGGCCATGGCGCGTTCGAGCACCTCGGTGACGGTGCTGTCGGTAATCATCAATGAGCACACGATGTGCACATCGACCATCCCCGAATCGTTGTTGAGCGTGTAGACTATGCGGCACGTCTCCGTGTTCAGGTTGCACTGGTTGCACACGTTGCGCACCAGTTCCAGGTCGTGAGACCCAGCCTCAAAGAAATAGAAATAGGACAATCGGACGTAAGGCGAATCCTTTTCCAGTCGGATGTTGAAGTGTCCCCCTTGGTAGGTGTAGCGTGCTACGAGGTCTTCATGGTCGTCGGTCCATTTCGCCTTGCAGTTCATGACCTTCAAGGCATAGTTGACGCTGAGCTTGTTGTCGTCTTGCGACCGCGCATAGAGCCCTTTTCCCGCATCGTGTCGTTTGCGCCACGCAGGCAGGAACACAAAGGCTATGATCAGCATGATAGCCCAAATTGCAACGATGATCGCAAGGTGTGTCATATCACCTACAAATATAAACAATTTCCGCGAGAATACGGACTAATTTAACGTTCTTTTAGCAATGCGGGTGTCATAGGTTAAACCACGATGTTGCTTCCCAACTGTCGGGCCAGCTGGTTGCGTAGCATCTGCATGTCGCGAAACTGCTCCATGAGCGCCTTGAGCTGCTCCATGTCGTTGGCCACCGTGCGCATCTTATCCTGAATCTCCTTGAGTTGCGCCTCCACATAGTCCATGCGGAAGTCGAGCAACAGATGGATGGTTTGGTTGCGCAGGCTCTCCGTTTGGTTGCGTTCGGCCTGCAGTTGCGCCTCCTCGTTGTCGGGGCCGTCGGCCTTGCGCTGCGAGAGGTGGTAGCGGTCCATGCTCATGTCCGTGGCCAACTTGCTCATGTTGATGTCCTCGTGGTTGATGAAGTAGGGCTCCGCCTTGAACCCGGGCTCGGTGCTGTGCTCGCACGCCTCGTGCAAGATCTTGTTAAACAGGTCGTTGTGTAGCGACAGGTTGTCGGCTGCGAGGTTATAATAGATGTATTGCGCCACGGTCAGGCTGTAGTGGTTGCCCTCCTCGTCCTCCACATCGTTCATGATGACTCGCTCGCCATGGCGTATGACGAGTTGCGCAAGCATCATCTCCACCTTCGAGGCTTGCTGCATGGGTGTGGTAGAATCCATGGCCGTTGGTGCGGTGGCAGGTTGCGGCTGCGGTCCCACGGGCACCCCGTCTTGTTGCGGCGCCGTCGATCCCGTCTTTCGGCCACGTATGAAGTTGTTCATCTGGTTGATGAGCGTGCTCTCGTTGAGGCCGATGCGCTGGGCGCAGTCGTGTATGTAGGTGTCTCTTAGAATCTGATTGGGCACCACGGATATCGACTGTACGATGGAGTTGATGGCCTCGGCCCGTTTCTTCGGGTCGCGTTCGTTCTTGAGCATCAGGTTGGTCTTAAACTGGATGAAGTCGACCTGGTGCTCGTCGATATACTGACGGAAGTCGGCCGCCGTGTGCGACCGTGCAAACTCGTCGGGGTCCTGGCCCCCTGGCAGCAGCAACACGTTGAGGTTCATGCCCTCGGAGAGCAGCATGTCGGTGCCTCGCAGGGCCGCGTGTATGCCCGCCGCGTCGCCATCGTAGATGAGCGTGATGTTCGAGGAGAAGCGGTGGAGCATGTGTATCTGGTGCAGGCTGAGCGCTGTTCCCGAGTTGGCCACCACATTCTCGATGCCACACTGGTGCAAGGCGATGACGTCGGCCTGTCCCTCCACCATATACACGCGGTCTTCGCGCGCTATGGCCTTCTTGGCCTGATAGATGCCGTAGAGCTCGTGGTCCTTGTGGAAGAGGTCGCTGTCGGGCGAGTTGACGTATTTCTGGTTGACACCCTTCGTGCGCGAGTCGAGCACACGCGCCGTGAAGCCCACCACCTTTCCATTGACACCGATCCAAGGGAAGGTGACGCGCCCGGCGTAGCGGTCGATGAGCTCGCCGTGCTCGTTCTTGTAGCAGATGCCCGTCTTTACCAGGAACTCCTCCTTGTAGCCCTTCTGCAGGGCCGTTGGAGCGAGCACGAGGCGGTTGGGCAGGTCGTAGCCCAATCTGAACTTCAGGATGATGTCGTCGCGGAAGCCGCGGCTTCGGAAATACTGCATGCCGATGTCGTTGCCGTCGGCCGGATGGTGGAGAAGGTCCTCAAAGTAGCTTGCCGCCCACTCGTTGACGATGAACATCGACTCCCTTTGGCTCTGCTCCTCGCGCTCCTGATTGGTCAGTTCGCGCTCATGGATTTCTATGTGGTACTTGTTGGCCAGCCACCTGAGCGCCTCGGGGTAGGTCATCTGCTCATGTTCCATGATGAACGTGATGGGGCTTCCTCCCTTGCCACAGCCAAAGCAATGGCAGGTGCCGCGTGCAGGCGACACGTAGAACGATGGCGTCTTCTCGTTGTGGAATGGGCACAAGCCCTTGTAGTTGGCCCCCGACTTTCTGAGGGTCACAAATTCCGACACCACATCCACGATGTTGGCGGCTTCCTTGATTCTTTCTACTGTAGCGCGATCAATCATAAATATATGCGTTATTTGAGGTATGCGGCCAATGGGCTCTTCGCCAGCCTGATGCCCTTGGCAATCATCTTGGCGTTGTTTTTGGCACCCATGTACGACGTGTGGGTGTGGTCGTGGTTGAAATATTTGGCCGCACTTTCCTTGCTCTTATAGTGCTTGTCGAGGTAATCGGCAATGAGGTTGTGGGCGTCTACAAACTCGCAGCCGGTGTCGGCCACCACCTCCCGGTACCACTTGCCGTACGAATCGTTGCGGCGCTCCACGTGGCCGCCGGGCCACTCGTTGCGTGTGGTGAGCGACACGAGGATGGGCGTGGCGCCCTTCTCGCGTGCGTCGTCGATCATCTTCTTCAGATACCAGCCGAAGCTATACACCAGTTCGAAGCGGCCGCCGTCCTCCAGGTGGTACACATGGCAGGTGTCGCCCGTGCCGGGAATGACGCCGCGCGCCTTCTTGTCGGCGATGGGGCAGATGTCGTTGTGGCCAAACTGTATGAGCACGAAGTCGCCGGGCTGCAAGGCGTTGTAGACCTTCTCCCATCGTCCCTCGCGAATGTAGGAACGGGTGGAGCGACCCGCCATGGCGGCGTTGTAGGGGGTGCACTTCGTGGTGTCGAACACCGTGGCGGCCAGGGCGCCCCATCCCCACATGCCGTCCTTCTCGCTGTCCTTGTTTTTCACCGTCGAGTCGCCCGTGATCCATACCACCGGCTTGCCTTTCTTGCGCTCCACGGGCCATACGGGCAGTTCCACGCCCGTCATCATGGCCTTGAGCGGCTCAAGGTCGGGGTTGCGACTGGCCATGAGTCCCTCGGCCGCCGACCGCGCGTTCATCTGCGCACCCCAGTAGCTGGTGTGGATATGGTCGCCGTAGAAGTGGTATTTCTCCTTCCAGTGGCTATACGAGTCGAGCTTTCGCCCGCTAATCTCGTTGAGGTCGACGAAGGGCACGCCCTCCTCGGCGGCCACCACAGCCGCCCAACCCGTTTGCGGCTTGCGCACGATCTTGCCCGTCGTGGCGTCGTAGTCGTCGCGCGGGGTGAGGCTCATCAGGATGGGGTGCGCTCCCGCTTGGCGACACTCGGCGATGTAACGGCGCAGGTATCCGCCGTAGGAGTAGACCACCTCGTGCTCACCGGTCTCCTTGATGGTCACCGCGAGCGAGTCGTCGGATGTTCCCGGTATCACGGCACGTGCGCGTCCCGAGTCGAAGGGGCCGTTGTCGTTGTGGCCGATGGAGATGATGACCCAGTCGCCGGGTCGCAGCGCCTTGCGCACATCGGGCCACAGCTTGCGGTAGAATGTGCGGGTCGACATGCCACCGAGTGCTTGGTTCTCCACCGTTATCTTGTTTCCGTTGAAATACTGACTGGCGTAGTAGCCCCAACCCCACTGTCCGTTGGATCCGTCGCCCTTGGTGCCGTTGCGCATGGTGGAGTTGCCCACGAGGAAGAGCACGGGGTTGGCGCCCTTGCGTGTGGAGCCCGGTGCGGGTCGCGACATGAGCGCCTTGGCTATCGAGTCAGGGGTGTTGTCAACCACCTTGTTCACATCCTCGATGGGGTCGGGCAGGTTGTCGAACGTTTGAGCCATGGCCATGGTTGTGGTCAGGGCCAGCATTGTCATTGTTGTCAGTAATCGTCTCATTTTCGTTTTCCTTTCGTTTGTTTTATGCAAAGATAGTGCCAATGAGCGCCATGAGAACTTGTTCTCAGATGGCCGAGTGCAGCCTATCTTATGCAAAGATAGTGCCAATGAGCGCCATGAGAACTTGTTCTCAGATGGCCGAATGCAGCCTATCTTATGCAAAGTTACTGCTTTTTTGCCAACAATAGCGTTTCGTAGTGGTGTAAAAATGCAATGCGCCCCCGT
Source organism: Hallella sp. (assembly GCF_037460745.1). Taxonomy (NCBI): domain Bacteria; kingdom Pseudomonadati; phylum Bacteroidota; class Bacteroidia; order Bacteroidales; family Prevotellaceae; genus Hallella; species Hallella sp. Next base: position 16,193 of record NZ_JAXVAE010000080.1, read on the forward strand.
TTTTCACCTTAATATATAGGGAGAAGGGTGGCGGCCCCGCTTTCTCACGAAGCAAACACGAAGCAACTTGGGGCCGTTGGGGAAACGAGGAAACAAGGTGACAAAAGGCTTAAAATACAGGCGTTTTTTTCGACCGAGCACATGGTTGGTCGCAAATACGCGATTCTCAGCGTATTTGTTTACTGCTCTGATAATCAAAGTTTTACGAGCATGGCTTAGCTTTTGCTCCTCCTCGTCTCACACGAGGCGTTGCGATTAGGCATCTTTCGTGTTGCGAAACATGCCTAATCGCACCTCGAAACATGCCTTTACGAGTGGCGATCCCTTACCTTTCGAGTCTCGGTTAGGCATCTTTCGCAACGCGAGGCCTCGTTTGCCGTGGCGCGAGACCGATTTTCGGTCTTTCGGATCGACAATAAGGCTTTTTCGCTTTCTATTTCATCGAACGAAAAGAGTGCGTTTTTTGACCAAAAAACTTGAATGTTTCCATGGTGCGCATCAGCCGTGAAGGGCTCGCTCGGGGCCTGTTGCTACCGCACAAAAGGCAACGTTGGAAGCGTTATTGGCACTTGAGCTGGATAACGTCGATGCCTGGCCAGGCGCCGAAACGGAACGGCACCGTGCCGCCTACGCCCACCGACACATAGAGCATGGAGCCGTCCTCGGTGTATTTGCCGCCCCATTCGTTGTAGGCCCACTTGGCCGGCGACACACGGCCCAGGCTGATCTGTCCGGCGTGGGTGTGGCCCGAGAGCGTCAGCGCGATGTCGGTTTGGTGGAGCACGCCGCGCCGCCAATAGCTCGGGTCGTGGCTCAGCAAAATCTTGAACGACCCCTCGGCGGTGCCCTTGAGCGCCTTCGTCAGGTCGCCATAGTCGGGGAAGGGCGGCCTACTGATGTTCTCCACGCCGATGAGCTCGATGGTGGCGCCGTCGCGACGGATGCTTACGTGCTCGTTGAGAAGCAACCGCCATCCTATTTTCTGCTCCAGGTATTTCAGCACCGTTTGGTTTTTCCGGATGTTGCCCAAGCTCTTGTCCTCACCATACTCGCAATAGTCGTGGTTTCCCATCACCGAGAACACGCCGTCGCGCGCCTCTATTTGCTTCAGCGCGTGCTGGAACGGAATGACCTCGTGGGCGCTGACGTTCACCAAGTCGCCCGTGAACACCACCAGGTCGGGCCGCTGCTCGTTGACCAACCGCACCAACTTGTCGACAAGCGAGCGGTTGCGCAGGAACGTACCGATGTGGATATCAGACAGTTGCACTACGCGGTAGCCGTCAAACTCCTTGGGAAGGAGGGGCGATTGGCAGGTGGCCGAGCGCACTACGAAGTGGCGCCAACCGAAGAAGAAGCCGTAGACCATCAGCAAAACCCAAGCCACGGCGAGCGCCATGGCCCAGCAGCTGCCCGCCAACGGCCACGTTAGCAGGAACAATAGGCCGGGAACGGCAATGAGCAATGCGGCGCCCGTGATGAGGCGCATCAGCGTGTTGTGGCGAAGTTTTAATTTCATGGCGCGTTTTTAGCTTTTTACAAAGATAGCGTTTTTGGTTGGGTAATTTGTAATTATTGATGATTTTTGTGGTGGTCCAACGTTAAAAAGATAGCCTAAAGCGTTAAAAAACGCTTGCAGCGACGGGGGCAACCCCGCTTTTGTCGTAACTTTGCCCAAGATAGGCTGCACTCGGCCATCTGAGAACAAGTTCTCATGGCGCTCGTTGGCACTATCTTTGCCCAAGATAGGCTGCACTCGGCCATCTGCGGGCGAGTGGCTTTACGTAAACATCATTCAGGACAAATTATTCAACAAGACCAATGAAAAAGAAAACCATGATGAAAGCAGCGGGCTTCCTTGCCGCCGTCGCTTTGTTGGCGAGCGCCATGCCCGCCACCGACCCCATCAGCAAGGAGTCGGGCGCCACGGTGGTCAACACTACCACGTTGGCCAAGGAGGTGCGTGGCTTCAGGGGCGCCACGCCTGTGAAAATTTACATCAAGAAAGGGAAGGTGGTGAAGGTTGAGGCGCTGAAAAACCAGGAAACGCCCCAGTATTTCTCCCGTGCCAAGGCCGTATTGGCCCAATATGAGGGCAAGGCAGCAAGCAAGGCCGCCAAGATGAAGGTGGATGGCGTAACAGGTGCCACCTACAGCAGTAGGGCCTTGGTGAAGAATGTGCAAGCCGGCCTGAAGTATTATGAGGCCCACCGCTAAAGCCTAAACACCGCCACCAGGGGCAGGTGGTCGCTAAAACCGTCGAGGTATTTGGGCCCTTGGTAGTTGCGTCGGGGCTTCATACCACCATATTTGGTGTCTTCCTCAAGCAGGAAGGGTGCGTCGTTGATGTGGCATGTGGCAAGGCGTGAGGCCCATGCCTCGCAACAGAATATATGGTCGAGACTGTCCCATCGGCCGTGCCATCGGTAGGTTCCCTTGGCGCCGTGGGCACCCTTGGCCCCTTGGGAAATCTCCGTGAGGCCGTGGTCGAGGAGCGTCTTGAGGGAGGCGTCGCCCGAATAATCATTGAAGTCGCCCGCCACAAGGATGCGTGCGTGTGGGCTGGTGCGCCTCACCGAGTCGACCGCCTCGGCCAATCGCGCCGTCACCCGTTGCCGATAAGGGCGCGTGGCACGTTCGCCGCCCGACCGGCTGGGTGCGTGCACCACGAAAACATGGAGCGTGTCGCCGCTTATCACCTCGCCCGAGACATAAAGGATGTCTCGGGTGGGGCGAAAGCCTTTGGGCGGAACGATGCGTATGGAATGGTGGTTGATGAGGCGAAAGGCAAAGGGCGACCACAGCAGGGCCACGTCGATGCCGCGCTCATCGGGGCTGTCGGTCATGACATACTCGTAGCCCGCCTGCCGCAGCAGCGAGCGCCGCGTCAGGTCAACGAGCACACTGTCGTTCTCCACCTCCGTCAGCGCCACCATGTCGGGCATCACCGCCAAGGTGTCGAGCATGCCGCACGACACAATTTCCTGGCCTATGCGGTTGAGCTTGCGCCAGTAGCGGTAGGGGGTCCAGTGGTGGGCCGATGTGGGAAGAAACTCCGTGTCGTTCTTCAGGCTGTCGTGCCGAGTGTCGAAAAGGTTCTCACAGTTGAGCTCAACAAACGTGAAGAACGACAAGAGCAATAGCGAAAGCCCCATGTTGCCACGTCTGTTTACATGTCCTCTTGGAACAAGGGGTCGTCGGGTGTCACCATGATGGGCTTCTGGTCGAACTGCTTCAGCGTCTCCTCAGAGGCGTAGCGCTTGTTGACCACCAGGCGGAACATATACTCGTTGAACCAGTCGTTGGTCATGATCAGGCAGCCGTTAACGCCGTTAGAAGCACCCCAGCTGTTCTCAACCTTCCACTTCAGCGGGTTGCCGTTGGCGTCGAGGTCGACGGCTGTGAGCGTCATGGCGTGTGTGGAACCGCTGTCGAAGGTCTCGATGCGCTCGGCCTTGTTCATGCCAAATGTGGTTCCGAAGAGTGATCCGTAATCGTAATTGTTAAGATCGAGCACGCCGCGCTTACGGTCGAACTGCTTGCCTACATCATAGCTTGAGTACAACTTGTGGCCGTCTTTCAGAGAGGCGATGGCCAACTTGGCGATGTCCTCCATCGGCAGGTTGAGGTATTTCCAGTTGTGGCCGTCGTAGGTGTGACGGTCAAGCTCCACCTCGTAGGTCTTATAGTAGGGGCGACGAGGATCGTTCATCACCATGATGAACGAACCGGTGAGCTTGTGGCCCACGGTCTCGTCGTAGAACTCCTTCGGAGTGTACTTCTTGGCGGGGGTCACCACCTTGCCAGCCTTGTTCTTGAAGGCATAGGTAAACTCCTTCACGGGCTCGCCGAGCGTCATCGACAACATGTGGTAGATGGTTGCCAACATCTCCGTCTTGCGCTTCTTCACGGCTGCGGCCTTCTTGCCGCTGCTCACCATCTTGCGCAGCTCCAAGCCATATTCGCGCAACTTCGACGTAACCAATCTGTCAACGGTCGCCGTGTTTTCCGACGAATAAGTCTCGGGCATGGCGCTCATGGGTACCAAACCATACTTCTCCACCAGGTCGGCCACACCGCAGAACGTGCCACCATCGTTGATGGGATGCTGGAAGAAGAACTGCACGCGCTTGTCCTCAAAGGGCTTGTCGGCGCAGTCGATGACACCCTGAAGCATCAGGTTGGCCTTCTCCAACTGGTCGTAGAAGAAGAGGTAAGCCTGCGAATATTCCACGCGCAGCGTGTCGTTGTGAGCCTTGGCGAAGTTGGCGCGCAGCACATTCATGCCCGAGAACATCCAGCAACGTCCGCTGCTCTGCTGGTTATGAATGTTCTGTGCGGGAGTCTCCACGCTGAAGAGGTTGTCCACTTGTCCCAAACTCTTGTAGCTCTTGGCCAAGTCGTCGATCTTGTTCGACGCGATGGCGTTTACGAGAGCAGCGCTGGTAGGAGTGTTGCCCTGAGCCGCCTCGATCTGCTGCAACATTTGCGAGGAGATGCCACCGTCGGCCTTCTGTGCCATGGCAGCACCCGACATGACGAGGAACGCCGCCAACATAATAGTTTTTTTGTTCATAATGAAGATAGGTTGATGATTATGTTTCTCATTATTAGTAAAGATAAGGCCAACGCCTAATGATGCCGAGCGCCGCCTATCTTCTGCAAAGATAGTGCCAGTGAGCGCAATGAAAGCTTGCTTTCGAATTGCCGAGCGCCGCCTATCTTCTGCAAAGATAATGCAAAAAGGTCGAGAATGAAATGAATTCATCGTTTTTTTCTTCCGAAAAGCAGCATATTTGTTGCAGGAAACGCAAAAAGGGCTGGCGTCGATGAGTATGCGCCAATAAAAAGGCGCACGGGGATTATTTTGCTGTTAGTTGAGCGCATTATCATTTATTTATTGTATCTTTGCAAGGTTAATCCATTCTACAATTCATGGATCAAGAGAAGTACAATCTATTAAGTCAAATACAAAGTCCTGCCGACTTGCGCAAATTGAGCGTCGAGCAGTTGCCCGAGGTGTGCCAAGAACTTCGTCAGGACATCATCGACGAGGTCTCGGTCAACCCCGGCCACTTCGCCTCCAGTCTCGGCGTGGTGGAAATCACAGTGGCTTTGCACTATGTTTTCAACACGCCCGAGGACCGCATCGTGTGGGATGTGGGCCATCAGGCATACGGCCATAAGATTCTTACGGGACGTCGCGAGGAGTTTGCCACCAACCGCAAGTTGGGCGGACTGCATCCGTTCCCAACGCCTGTGGAGAGCGAATACGACACCTTCACTTGCGGGCACGCCAGCAACAGCATCTCGGCAGCGCTGGGAATGGCTGTGGCGGCGAAGAAAATAGGCGACAGCCAACGCCATGTTGTAGCCGTCATTGGCGACGGAGCCATGAGCGGAGGACTGGCTTTCGAGGGTATCAACAACGTAAGTTCCACTCCCAACGACCTGCTCATCATCCTCAACGACAACGATATGAGCATCGACCACGCCGTGGGCGGCATGGAGAAATACTTGTTGAATCTCGATACCAACGCCACCTACAACCGCCTTCGTTTCAAGGCCTCGCGCTGGTTGCACGACAAAGGCTACCTCAATGAAGACCGCCGGAAGGGACTTATTCGCCTGAACAACGCCATCAAGAGCGCCATCAGTCATCAGCAAAACATCTTCGAGGGCATGAACATCCGCTACTTCGGACCGTTCGATGGCCACGATGTGAAGGAGGTGGTGCGCCTGTTGAGCCAACTCAAAGACATGAAGGGCCCCAAGTTGCTCCATTTGCATACGGTGAAGGGCAAGGGATACAAGCCCGCTGAGAAAGCGGCCACCGTGTGGCACGCCCCTGGAAAGTTCGACCCTGAGACCGGAAAACGCCTGGTGGACGACAGTTGCGGCAAGCCGCCTAAGTTCCAGGACGTGTTTGGCGACACCCTGCTTGAGCTCGCAGAGCAAAATCCCAAGATTGTGGGCGTTACGCCTGCCATGCCCACAGGGTGCTCCATGATAACCATGATGAGGCAGATGCCCGACCGCGTGTTCGACGTGGGCATAGCCGAGGGGCACGCTGTGACCTTCTCGGGCGGCATGGCCAAGGATGGATTGCAGCCCTTCTGCAACATCTACAGTTCCTTTGCACAACGCGCTTACGACAATATCATCCACGACTTGGCGTTGCTCAACCTGCCCGTGGTGCTCTGCTTGGACCGCGCTGGCATTGTTGGCGAGGACGGAGCCACCCATCATGGCGCGTTCGATATGTCCGCCTTGCGTCCCATCCCCAACCTGACCATCGCCTCGCCGATGGACGGAAAGGAGTTGCGCAGGCTCATGTTTACCGCCCAAAAGCCTGGCATGGGCACGTTTGTCATTCGTTATCCACGTGGCCGATGCCACGATACCGACTGGAAATGCGACCTCGAGGAGGTGGCCGTGGGCACTGGCCGATGCATCCGCAAAGGCCAAGGACTGGCCGTGCTGACCATTGGCCCAGTGGGATACGACGTGGAAGCTGCCATACAAGAGAGCGGACTCGATGTGGCCCACTACGACATGCGCTTCCTGAAACCGCTCGATGAGGCGCTCCTCAAGGAGGTAGCCGACAATTATTCAACCCTCATCACCGTGGAAGACGGATCGCGCGAGGGAGGAATGGGATCGGCGGTGCTCGAATGGATGAGTGATCACGGATACACACCTGCCGTGCATCGACTGGGCATGCCCGACCATTTCGTGGAGCATGGCTCTGTCGACCAGTTGAAGCACATCTGCGGATTCGACAAGGAAAGCATCATGAAGCTAATCAAGGAGTTGAAAAAGGAATGAAAATCATCATTTGCGGCGCTTACGCCATCGGAACCCACTTGGCCCGACTCTTGTCGCGCAACCAAGAGGAAATAACCGTCATCGACAGCGATCAAGAACGACTGGCGAAGATTGGCTTCGACTACGACCTGCTCACTCTGCAGGGTTCGCCCACCAGTGTGAAGACGCTGAAAGAAGCCAACACGGCCGCCGCCGACCTGTTTATTGCCGTTACGCCCGACGAGAACACCAATATCGTGTGTTGCATCATGGCCCACGCCTTGGGAGCCAAGAAGACTGTGGCGAAGGTGGGCGACGCTGAATATGCGGAAGAGGAAATCAAGGCTTTTTATAAAAACCTCGGTGTAGACCGCATTATCTATCCGGAGGTGCTGGCCGCGCGCGACATCAACAGCGGACTGAAGATGTCGTGGGTCAGAAGAAGGTGGGATGTGCACGATGGAGCGCTTGTCATGCTGGGTATCAAGTTGCGTGAGAACTGCGAAATCCTCAACCAACCCCTTAAGAACCTGTGCGGCCCCAACGACCCGTACCACGTGGTGGCCATCAAGCGGAGCGGTGAAACCATCATCCCGGGTGGTAACGACGAACTGAAATGCTTTGATCTGGCCTACTTCATGACCACACGTCCCTTCATCCCATACATGCGCAAGATTGTGGGCAAGGAGAACTATGCCGACGTGAAGAACGTGATGGTGATGGGGGGAGGTGCCACAGCCGTGAGAGCCATACAGACCATGCCCGAGTACCTGAACGTCAAACTGTTTGAGATAGATAATGACCGTTGTGAGGTGCTCAACCAGGTATTGGGCGAGAAAACGCTGGTCATCAATGGCGACGCACGCGACATCTCGATGCTCATGGATGAGGGAATCAGAAACACACAAGCCTTTGTGGCGCTCACGGGAAATGCCGAAACCAATATCTTGGCTTGTCTGACGGCCAAGCGATTGGGCGTGAGAAAGACTGTGGCCGTGGTGGAGAACATGGACTATGCGAGTATGGCCGAGAGTCTCGACATAGGAACCATCATCAATAAGAAGGCCATTGCCGCCAGTCGCATCTATCAGCTCATGCTCGACGCCGACGTGATGAATGTCACGTTTCTCATGCAGGCCAACGCCGATGTGGGCGAATTTGTGGCCAAGGAGGGAGCACGCATCACGCTGAAGCCCGTGAAAGACCTGGGCCTGCCCAAGGGAATGACCATTGGCGGACTGGTGAGGAACGGAGAGGGAATGCTCGTTTCGGGTAACACGAAGATCAATCCCGGCGATATCGTGGTGGTGTTCTGCCATGATGTGAATATGAAACAAATCGAGAAGATGTTTTGATTGTAAACTGAAACATTTGAAAGGTGATCAACTTTAAAATCATAAACAAGATTCTGGGATCGCTTCTGTTCTTGGAAGCCCTATTGATGATTGTCTGCCTGGGAATGGCTTTTGTCTTTGGCGAAGACGACATCCTGCCGTTCATGGTGTCTATCGTGGTTACGGTGTTCTTCGGATTCTTGTTCAAATACCATGGACGCAATGCGGAGAACAGGCTTTCGCGCCGCGACTCCTTTGTCGTGGTGACGCTCTCATGGCTCTTTTTCTCCTTATTTGGAACCATGCCTTTTCTTTTCGGAGGCTACATACCCAGTTTCACCGACGCCTTCTTCGAAAGCGCGTCGGGCTTCACTTCCACTGGCTCTTCCATCATCAATGACGTGGAGGCGTTGCCTCACGGCATCCTTTTCTGGCGCTCGCTCTCCCAGTGGTTGGGTGGATTGGGTATCGTGTTCTTCACGATCGCCATCCTGCCGTCGGTGGTGGGTGGAAGCACCAGGGTGTTTGCGGCAGAGGCTACGGGTCCCATGCAGAACAAGTTGCACCCTCGCTTGTCGATGTGCGCCAAGTGGCTTTGGCTCGTCTACGTGTTTATCACGGCCAGTTGTTGTGCCTGCTACATGTTGTTTGGCATGGATTGGTTCCACGGCATCAATTATGCCATGACCACGGCCGCTACGGGAGGTTTTGTGATCGACAACAAGTGTATCTTCGAAAACTCCCCCGCCTTGGAGTACACGGCCACATTCTTTTGTTTCATCTCGGGTGTCAACTTCACGCTGCTCTATTTCTCCGTGTCTAAGTTGAAGCTGCGCAACCTTTGGAAAAGTTCCGAGTTTAAGTTCTATACCTTCTTTGTGCTCAGTTGCGCTGCCATTGTCATGGCGGAACTCATGGCGTGGAACGGATACGATTTCGAGTTTGCGTTCCGCTCATCGATATTCCAAGTGGTGTCGTTGATTACAACAACGGGTTATTCGAACGACGATGTGGTGCGTTGGCATCATCTTACCTGGCTGGTGCTTTGGGTAGGCATGGCTGTGGGTGCGTGTGGCGGAAGCACCACTGGAGGTATGAAATGTGCCCGCGTGGTGATGTTGCTCAAGATCATCAAGAACGAGATGCGCCAGCGATTGCATCCCAATGCTGTGTTGCCTTTGAAGATCGACGGGCAGAATGTGGACAACTCCCATCGTGTGTCGTTGTTGGCTTTCACTACGTCGTACCTGCTATTGCTGCTCCTTTCCGTCGCTATCCTGATGGCCGACAATATCGATGTGGAGAACTCCATCTCCATAGCTATCGCAAGTTTGGCCAATGCGGGACCATCGTTGATGTTCAGCACTACGAACCATATAGCCTGGTCTGACTTGCCCGACCTTTCCAAGTGGGTGGCGTCGGCCTTGATGCTGATTGGCCGTTTGGAGATATTCTCCATTCTGATGATACTCACTCCGCAGTTCTGGAGAGAGAACTGATGGGATGAGAGGGGTCAATCCCTCATCCGTGTGATGGTCAACTCGTGCTTTTGGATCAACAGATGAACGATCTTTCAAGCAATTGCTAAACAAAAAAGGCGCATCAGGTGTTATTCTGATGCGCCTTTATCGAATGGGTTCGTCATCCTGCGTTTATGGCTTCGCTTTCGTTGAGCCTCGCGAAGAGGCATCTGTCGCGTTTCGTAAGGATGCGAGCCTATGATGACTTATGCGTCTTGGTCCTTGATGGCCTGCATAACCAAGCCCTCCAACTCCTCGCAGAGCTCGGGGTTGTCGCGCAGCAACGACATCGTGGCGTCGCGGCCTTGTGCCAGTTTGGAGCCGTTGTAGCTAAACCAGCTGCCACTTTTCTGAATGATGTTGTACTCTACACCGAGATCGACCAACTCGCCAGTCTTGTTGATTCCGCAGCCGAACATCACGTCGAACTCACACTTGCGGAAGGGAGGAGCCACCTTGTTCTTCACCACCTTCACGCGAACATGGTTGCCGATGATGTTGTCGCCATCCTTCAGGCTCGTTACGCGACGAATGTCGAGGCGCACGCTGGCGTAGAACTTCAGGGCGTTACCACCAGTGGTGGTCTCCGGATTGCCAAACATCACACCGATCTTCTCGCGCAACTGGTTGATGAAGATGCAGCAGGTGTTGGTCTTTGAGATGGTCGATGTGAGCTTGCGCAGGGCCTGGCTCATCAGTCGGGCCTGCAGACCCACTACCGAGTCGCCCATGCCGCCCTCAATCTCCTTTTTCGGTGTAAGGGCAGCCACAGAGTCGACCACCAAGATGTCGACAGCCGATGAACTGATGAGCTGGTCGGCGATTTGCAGGGCCTGCTCACCGTTGTCGGGCTGTGAAATCCAAAGGTTGTCGACATCCACGCCCAACTTCTCGGCATAGAAGCGGTCGAAAGCGTGCTCAGCGTCGATGAAAGCGGCGATGCCGCCCTTCTTCTGGGCCTCAGCGATGGCGTGGATGGCCAGTGTGGTCTTACCTGACGACTCCGGACCGTAGATCTCGATGATGCGTCCGCGGGGATAACCGCCCACGCCCAATGCCACGTCGAGCCCGATGGAGCCTGTCGAAATAACGTCGACAGCCTCGATGTTCTCGTCGCCCATGCGCATGATCGAGCCCTTTCCGAAGTCTTTCTCTATTTTGCTCATGGCAGCCTGGAGCGCCTTCAGCTTCGCGTCTTTCTCCGCTTTCTGCTGTGCGGCCTTTTCCGCTGCCAGTTGTTCTTCTGTTTTTGCCATATCAATAAGTTATATGGAATTAAAATAATCGATGCTTATAACTCGATGTCCTGGTCGAACACCTCGTGCCAAGGCAGTCCCTGCTCGTTGAGCACCTGCAGGAATGGGTCTGGGTCGAAGTCTTCCACGTTCCACACACCGGGCTTGCTCCACAGACCTTTCAGGAACATCATGGCGCCAGCCATGGCCGGTACGCCCGTGGTGTAGCTCACGCCCTGCATGCCAGTCTCCTCGTAAGCGTCTTGGTGCTTGCAGTTGTTATATATATAATAGGTGTGCTCCTTGCCGTCCTTGATTCCTCTGATGCGGCAACCGATGCTGGTCTCGCCGTCGTAGTTGGCTCCGAGGTCCTGCGGATTGGGCAGCACAGCCTTGAGGAACTGCAACGGAACGATGTTTACCTTCACCGTCTTGGTGGGATCGTCGGCCAACGGAGCCTCGTAGGTCACCTCGTCGATGCGGCTCATACCCAGGTTCTGTATGCAGTCGAGATAGGTGAGATACTGCTGTCCGAAGGTCATCCAGAAGCGTGCGCGCTTGATGGTGGGATAGTTTTTCACCAGGCTCTCCAGTTCCTCGTGGTGCATGAGGTAGCTCTCGCGTCCACCGATGTTGGGGTAGTTGAGCTCCTTGTGAACCTCCAACGGCTCCGTCTCGATCCACTTTCCGTTCTCGTAATAGAGTCCCTTCTGTGTGATCTCGCGGATGTTGATCTCCGGATTGAAGTTGGTAGCGAAAGCCTTGTGGTGGTTTCCGGCGTTGCAGTCGACGATGTCGAGATACTCGATCTCGTCGAAGTGATGCTTGGCGGCGTAGGCCGTGTAAGCCTGCGACACACCCGGGTCGAAGCCGCAACCGAGGATGGCGGTAAGGCCAGCCTGCTCGAAGCGCTCCTTGTATGCCCACTGCCAGCTGTATTCGAAGTGGGCCTCGTCCTTCGGCTCATAGTTGGCCGTGTCGAGGTAGTTGCATCCGCAAGCCAAGCAAGCATCCATGATGGTCAGGTCTTGGTAGGGCAGGGCCAGGTTGATGACCAGCTCAGGCTTGTAGCTATTGAAGAGCGCCTTCAGTTGCTCCACGTCGTCGGCATCCACCTCGGCCGTCTTGATGTTCAAGTCGTAGCCCTTGTCGTGGATGGCTTTGGCCAAACGGTCACATTTCTCCACGTGGTGGCTGGCAATCATCAACTCGGAGAACACCTCCTTATTTTGTGCAATCTTAAATGCGCAAACGGTGGCCACGCCACCAGCGCCAATCATTAATACTTTATGCATGTGTCTTGTTTGTGATTTTTTAGGTTCATGAATATGGTTTGCTATGGGCGCCCACGCTTGTTGGGCGCCCGTTTCGCTCACTTGATTTCATCACCCCGTATGCCCAGGGCGCTCAACATGGAGTAGCCCAGTATCTCCTGTCGGAAGTTGCCTCCCTCCATGGGTTGCATGGCGAAGAGCGTGATGCGCTGGTCGTTGTCCACATTGTGCAACATACGTCTGAGCTGTCCGTAGAGATCGCCCTGCTCGCCGTTGGGGATGACCATGAGGCGCTTCACTTCTGGGTGCTGGGTAAAGGTCTGCACGGTGTCGAGGATGTAATCGTCTTTGCTCACCACATCGCCCACAGCGTAGGCGTTGACGAGAAACTCGCCGAATGTGGGGTCCTCGAAAGCCTGCGCGTTCAGTTCCTTGGCGTAGTTGGACGGTGCGAAGTTTTCGAGCTTGGTCTTACCCTTGTCGTGGACGAGCACCACCTGTGTTTCGTGCTTCACGCCCTCCGTGGCGCGCAACCCTCCGTCGAGGGCCACGTTGATGGCCCATCGGCTCAGGTCGGCCTGCGGTATGCGGCGGTTGAGTATGCGCTCAAACTGCACACTCAACTGGAAGGCCACATAGTCGATGTAATCGGCATCGGCCACGATGATGTTCTCGCTCATGCGGATATGGCTCGTGTCTTGTACGTTCACGTTTGGTGTCATGATGCTTATTCGCCTGTGTGGGGGTTAGAGGTTGGCCAGCTCAATCACCTTGTCGACGGCTGCGCTGATGCCATCGGCGTTCTTGCCGCCGGCCTGAGCGTAGTGGGGCTGACCGCCGCCACCGCCTTGGATGAGCTTGGCGGCCTCGCGGATCATCTTGCCAGCGTTGAGCTCATGCTCGCTCACCATGTCGTCGGACAGCATCACGGAGAGAGCCGGACGACCCTCGTGCACGGTGCCGAGCACGCACAAGAGGTTTGAGGAAATCTTCTCGCGAACCTTGAATACGATGTCCTTGGCCGAAGCGGGATCAATGGGCAGCGTGGCCTTCACCACTGTTGTGCCGTTGACGTTGACGGTGTTCTCCACGAGCTTCTTCACGGTGCGCTCCACAGCCTGCTGGCGGAAGCTCTCGATGCTCTTCTTCATGGCTGCGTTCTCCTCGATGTGCTTGGCGATGGTGGCCTTCAGGTCCTTGGCGTTGTTGAACAGGGCGCGGATGGCTTTCAGCGTGTCCTCCACCTGGTAGATGGCCTCCTCACACTGGTCGCCAGTAATGGCCTCGATGCGTCGAACGCCCGCAGCCACGCTGCTCTCGCCCAAAATCTTGAAGAAGCCGATGCGGCCTGTGCTTGTGGCGTGGATACCACCGCAGAACTCGCAAGTGGGACCGAAGCGAACCACTCGAACCTTGTCGCCATACTTCTCGCCGAAGAGGGCGATGGCGCCAAGCTCCTTAGCCTCCTCGATGGGCACGTTGCGGTGCTCGTCGAGCGCGTAGTCTTCGCGAATCATCTTGTTGACCAAACGCTCTACCTGGCGCAACTCCTCGTCGGTTACCTTTTGGAAGTGGGAGAAGTCGAAGCGCAATGTTGTGGGGCTGACGAAAGAACCCTTCTGCTCCACGTGGCCGCCGAGCACCTGCTTCAGCGCATAGTCGAGCAAGTGGGTGGCGGTGTGGTTGGCAGCCGATGCGTTGCGCTTGTCGGTGTCGACGCAAGCCATGAAGTCGGCCTCGATGTTCTGGGGCAATTTCTTGATGATATGTACGCTCTGGTTGTTCTCGCGCTTGGTGTCGATGACGTCGACGGTCTCGTTCTCCGATACCAGGGAGCCTTGGTCGCCCACCTGGCCACCCATCTCGCCGTAGAAAGGCGTATGGTCGAGCACCACCTCGTAGAAAGTGTTCTTCTTCTGTGTGACCTTGCGGTAGCGCAGGATGTGGCACTCATACTCGGTGTAGTCGTAACCCACGAACTCCTGTTCGCCATTCTTGATCTCCACCCAGTCGCCGTTCTCCACGGCAGCGGCGTTGCGGGCGCGTGCCTTCTGCTTGTCCATCTCGCGGTCGAAGCCCTCCTCGTCGACGGTGAAACCGTTCTCGCCGCAGATCAGTTCGGTGAGGTCGAGCGGGAAACCGTAGGTGTCGAAGAGGCGGAAAGCCTTCTCGCCGTCGAGCTGCGTCTTGGCGTTCTTCTTCAGTTCGTCCATGTCGCCGTTGAGCAACTGGATGCCCTTCTCCAAGGTGCGCAGGAAGCTGTCTTCCTCCTCCTTGATGACACGGCTGATGAGCTCCTGCTGTGCGGGCAGTTCGGGGTAAGCGCCGCCCATCTCATGAACGAGCACGGGAACGAGCTTATACATGAACGGAGCCTTCTGGTCGAGGAACGTGTAGGCGTAGCGCACGGCGCGGCGCAGGATGCGGCGGATGACATAGCCAGCCTTGGCGTTGCTGGGCAACTGGCCGTCGGCGATGGAGAAAGCCACGGCTCTGAGGTGGTCGGCCACTACGCGGATGGCGATGTCGACCTTTTGCTCAGCGTTGGTGCCCTCGCCGTTGGGTCCTTCGGGGAAGGTGTGGCTGTATTTCTTGCCCGAGAGGTTTTCGATCTCGGTGATGATGGGCGTGAAGATGTCGGTGTCGTAGTTGGAACCCTTGCCCTGCATGAGGCGCACCAGGCGCTCGAAGCCCATGCCCGTATCGATGACGTGCATCTTCAGCGGCTCCAGGCTGCCGTCGGCCTTGCGGTTATACTGCATGAACACGATGTTCCAAATCTCGATAACCTGCGGGTGGTCCTTGTTGACCAGTTCCTCGCCAGGCACCTTGGCCTTCTCTTCCTCAGAGCGGAAGTCGATGTGGATCTCCGAGCAGGGACCGCAGGGGCCTGTGTCGCCCATCTCCCAGAAGTTGTCGTGCTTGTTTCCGTTGACGATGTGGTTCTTGGGGAAATGCTTTGCCCAGTAGCCGGCAGCCTCGTCGTCGCGGCCGAGGTTCTCGCTGGCGTCGCCCTCAAACACGGTGACGTAGAGGTCCTTCGGGTCGAGGTGGAGCACGTCGACCAGATACTCGTAGGCGTAGTCGATGGCGCCCTCCTTGAAGTAATCGCCGAAACTCCAGTTGCCGAGCATCTCAAACATGGTGTGGTGGCTCAGAGCCGAGTCGCGTCCCACTTCCTCCAGGTCGTTATGCTTACCGCTGACGCGCAGGCATTTCTGCGAGTCGGTGCGACGACGTGGGTCGGGTTCCTTGGTGCCGAGAATAATGTCTTTCCACTGGTTCATACCAGCGTTGGTGAACATGAGGGTGGGGTCGTCCTTGACTACAATAGGAGCCGAAGGTACGATGACGTGTCCTTTTGACTCAAAAAACTTCAAGTAAGAGTCGCGGATTTCATTAGCTGTCATCATTGTGATACTATTTTTTTGTTTTTGTGATGTCATGATTATCATCTGCAAAGGTACGAAAAAGATTGGAGAAGGTTCTTTCCGTACGCAATAATTTTCCTGAAAACACAAGGGTTCAGCCTCTTGTGCATTTCCAACCCTTCCAGAGGCTATTGGGGGAACCCTCGGATGTTTTAGGGAAATCCACCCTTCGCTTTATGGATTTCCCCTTTGCAAGCCATTGGAAAAGCACTATCTTTGCCATCGAAACAAGAAAAACAGTAAGTAACACCCCCCTTAAAACCAACAGTTATGAAACGTTTATTTTTAGCTATCCTCGCTACGATGATGATGTTCACATCGGTTAGCGCTCAGAGACTCGCTGGCGTTAGGGCCGAAGCAAGTTTTATCACCGACCGCATGGTGGCCGAACTGGGACTCTCCAGTGCCCAACGTGGTAGCATTCTCAATATCAACCTGGCTTATCTCAATGGTATCAACAGCTACCGCGACATCGACTCGTACATGTGGCACAAGCGCAACAAGGAGCTCAAGCGTATGCTCACGGGCAAGCAGTGGAAGCGCTACAGGGCAGCCAACTATTTCTATCGCCCCATCGGTTGGCGCGACCAGGCTTACGTACACTACATCTACGTGAAGTATCCGCAACATGGATATTACGGTTATGGCCACAAACATGGTCATCCGGGAAAGAAGATGAAGAAGCACATGAAGCATATGAAAAAGCACATGAAGCATATGAAGAAGCATCATCGCGAGTTTCGCAACAATGGGCCTGAGGCCATCTACATGCGGCACGAAATGCGTCGCGGCACCATGAGGGGCGCAAGATAACGCTGGCGGCACCGTCGCAATAGACCAATATTACCAACACATGATACGCGCTGGATAGGAAACGACATGGGTCGCCCTATCCAGCGCTTCCATTTGGACCCCAATGATCATTAGGCCGGCCCTATGGTTGGTGTCTTTTGGGGGGAGGGCGAATGGGTAAAGGCGCCCAGCCAGGGCGTGTGGGTTGAGGCGGGAAAAGGCTTACAAACAGAAAAATAGGACTGGTTAGTGGTTGGTGGGAAAATTTATTTGTATCTTTGCAGGCAAACAATTATCCATGTTGTTATGGTATTGAACACAGATAAGAACACGAAACTTTACTATTCCATCAAGGAGGTGGCACAGCTGATCGGTGTGAGCGAGAGCACTTTGCGTTATTGGGAAACCGAATTTCCCAGCATCAAGCCCCGTACGGTGAGCTCAACAAAGGTGCGCCAATACACCGAGAAAGATGTGGAGCAACTTAAGGTGGTGTATAACCTGCTGAAGGTGAGGGGTTTTAAGATTGCGGCCGCTCGCAAATACATGCGCGAGAACCGTCAGTCGGTGGATAAGTCGTCGGTGGTTCTCGAGACCTTGACAAGCGTGCGCAACGAGTTGAAACTTCTTCGCGATCAGCTTAACGGCCTCGTTTAACCCAAGTCGGTCATTAGATTTCAATTCTTGTTAGTGTTTGTTTCGAGCAGGTTGCGACATTCGCATTGAAGCCATAGCGGGCTATGGCGAAATGCGAATGGAAGCAAGATGCCGAAGGAAACGCTGCCAAGAGTTGGAAAGAATCCAGAAGGTCCTAACAACCCACCTGTTTCGGTCTAATGACCGATTGGGGTTTAAGGCTGGAAGCGGGAAAGGAAGGTTGGTCGACAGATGGCCGCCGATGTGTGGAGTGTAAGGATTTTTGGCGCAAAAGTTGTGCGGCTTTTTGGGTTGAAATAGCCAACGAAACCGTTGTTTCTCCGTACTCGCCGTCCCAGATCTGCGGCGTGCGTTCACCGTTAGGCATCTTTCGAGTTGCGATACCTACCTAACCGCACCTCGAAAGACCACGTCTCGAGGCTCGAAAGACCATGTATCGTCCCTCGGTTAGGCATGTTTCGCAGTGTGGAATGTTAAGCGTGGGCTGTGAAAAATCTCACTTTTGCGATAAGTTGCTGTTTGTCAGATTGTTAGGCAGATGCGCTGAGAATTGCGTATTTCCGCCCAATCTTTTTGTCGTCGCCAAAAACAATGTAGATTGCAATATAGTTTGTTGCCCTAATTCGCATCCCATACCCACAAAACGAGCTTCGTCCAGCACGCGCTGTCGTTTGAGTTTCATTTCACCTCTAATAAAAAGAGCCGTATCAACTCTCCTTTGATTCGGGGATGATGATACGGCCCTTTTGTTGTGTGGTCGTTATTGGGGTTAGATGATTTGCTGCACTTCTTTCATGTCGTCGATCTTCTTCAGGGCGTCGATGATGACCTTCACCTCGGCGCGATCGTGCACACGCACCTCAATCTGCCCCTCGAAGATTCCTTGGTTGGCGGTGAAATTCACTCGGCAGATGTTGATGTCCATCTTCTGCGAGATGACCTCCGATACATCGTGAAGCATGCCCTTGCGGTCTATTCCGTGCACCTCGATGGTGGCATCGAAGAAGAGTTGCTTGTGCATTTCCCACTTGGCGTCGAGGATGCGCGGGCCGTAGCTGGTCTTCAGTTTGCTGGCCACGCGACACGACCGCTTGTGGATCTCTACGTGGTTCTTGTTGTCGATGAAGCCGAGGATGTCGTCGCCGGGAATGGGGTGGCAGCATGAGGGGAAGATATACATGCCAATGGTGTCTTCGCGGATGATGCAAGGCAGTTTCTTGTTGAAGCCCTTGCCCACCACAAGCAGGCTCTTGCTGGGTTGCACAGTAACGTCGTTGCCCTTGTCTTTCTTTCCTTTGCCCAAGAAAGGCACAAACTTACGCCATCCGCCGCCACTCTTCTCTTTGTTGGCCTTGCCCTGAAGCACATCAAGATCCTTGTCGTCAAGCTCAATGGTTCCTTCGCCCAGAGCCTGGAAAAAGTCGTCGTGTTTGGGGAAATTGTGGTATTCGCAGAGCTTGTCGAGAATGGGGATCGACGATTCCATGTCGTTGGCTTTCAGCCAGTTGTTGAGTATGTCCTCGCCCTTCTTTTGCGACTCGCGGTTCTCGCGGCGCAACATGGCCTGTATCTTGCCCTTGGCTTTGGCCGTGGCCACAAAGCCAATCCATTCGGGTTTGACATGTTGCGAGTTGGAGGTGAGCACTTCCACCTGGTCGCCACTCTTCAGCTTGTGGCTCATGGGCACCAGTTTGTGGTTCACCTTGGCGCCGATGCAATGGCTGCCCAGGAAGGTGTGGATTTGGAAGGCGAAGTCGAGCACGGTGCAATTGGCCGGCATGGTCTTCACCTCACCTTTCGGCGTGAAGACGAATATCTCCGAGGCGAAGAGGTTCATCTTGATGGAGTCGAGGAAGTCCATGGCGTCGGGCTGTGGGTCGTCGAGAATTTCCTTGATGGTTCCCAGCCACTTGTTGAGCTCATCCTCATCCTCCTTGAAGTCGCCCTCCTTGTATTTCCAGTGGGCAGCGAAGCCTTGTTCTGCAATCTCATCCATGCGCTCGGAGCGTATTTGCACCTCAATCCATTGGCCTTGGTTGCTCATCATGGTAACGTGGAGCGCCTGATAGCCGTTGGCCTTGGGATGGTTCACCCAGTCGCGCAGACGGTCGGGATGACTCTTGTATATCTGGTTGAGGGCCACGTAGATACGGAAGCACTCGTTGATCTCATCGTTTCGGTTGTCGGGAAGGAACACGATGCGCACGGCCAAAATGTCGAACACCTCGTCGAAGGTGACGTGCTTGTTCTGCATCTTGCACCAGATGGAGTAAGGACTCTTGATGCGGGCCTTGATGTGGTAGCTGATTCCCATCTGGTCGAGCTTCTTGCGGATGGGCGCCGTGAAATCGTCGAAGAGCTTGTCGCGCTGTTCCTTGGTGAAATTGAGCTTGTTGGTGATGTCGGCGTAGGCCTCGGGGTGCTCATAGCGGAAACTCAGATCCTCCAGCTCCGTCTTGATTTTGTTGAGTCCCAAGCGGTTGGCCAGCGGTGCATAGATGTAGAGCGTCTCGCCCGCAATCTTGTATTGCTTGTTGGGAGCCTGCGAGGCCAGGGTGCGCATGTTGTGCAGGCGGTCGCAAATTTTGATGAGGATGACGCGGATGTCATCGCTCATGGTGAGCAGAAGTTTCTTGAAGTTCTCTGCCTGCGCTGAGGCGTGGTCGCCAAATATACCACCGCTGATCTTGGTGAGGCCGTCCACAATCATGGCAATCTTAGGCCCGAAGATGTTCTGCAGGTCCTCCACCGTGTAGTCGGTGTCTTCCACAACGTCGTGGAGCAGGGCCGCACAGATGCTCGTCGAGCCCAGCCCCATCTCCTCGCAGGCTATCTGCGCCACGGCAATGGGGTGCATGATGTAGGGCTCGCCCGACAGGCGGCGCACACCCTTGTGGGCTTGGCGCGCAAAGTTGAACGCCTTGGTAATGATGTCTACCTTCTTGCGGTGGCGCGTATGGAGGTACGTGTCTAACAGATGATGAAACGCATCGGTGATCAGCTTGTCGTCAGCGGCCTCGCGCTCTTTGTTTTTCAGCTCTTGCTCATCCATGACATTGGGGTTTTATGGGTATGACTTGGCGAATGGGAAAACGTGTGAAAAGGCTTCTTGGGGGTGTATCCTTAGGGTGTGAGGTGATTATTTCACCTTAATCTTCTTACCGGCTCTGATGCTGTTGCCCTTGATGCCGTTCAGCTTGCGCAACTTGGACACGGTGGTGTGGTGGCGCTCTGCAATCTCGCTCAGGGTGTCGCCGTTCTTGATGGTGATGTTCTTTGAGCGTGCGGTACGCTTTTTGCTCTTGCTGCTTCTCGACCTCTTGCTACTTGAGCGGTTTTTGCGGCTCGCGCTGCTTCGGCTTGTTGCCGTGGTGGTCTTGCGCTCGGTGGCATCATATTCGTTGCCATCCATGACGGTGGTTACGAGGTTTCCATCGGTGGCAGAGGCGCTTGCGGCATGGCTGTTGGGGTTCTCGATGCGCACCACCTGGTTGTTGTGCACCACGTAAGTGCCGCCGTCGGTAGGTCCGGCCTCCTTGCGCTTGGGCACGTAGTTCTTAGGATTGAAGGCGTAAACAGCCTCCTCGTTGTCGATGAACACGTTCACCAGGTCGGCGGGAAGGCGCAGAGCCGACAGCTTGCTGCTCCCATTCACAATGTTGCGACGGTATTGGGGGTTCAGGTCTTCCAGTTGCTCGATGTCGATTCCTATCACATGGGCGATCTGTTCGAAGTGAACGTCGCGGTCGAGCATGATGGTGTCGGTCTTGGCGGGCAGGTCGGCCGAAAGCGGGCAGATGTTGTGCTCGCAATAGTAATTCATGATGTAGTTGGCGGCGATGAAGGCGGGTACATATCCGCGTGTCTCCTTTGGCAGTAGGGAGTAGATCTTCCAATAGTCCTTCTCGCCCTTCAGGCGGTGGATCGACTTGTTGATCTTCTCCGGTCCACAGTTGTATGCGGCGATGACCAGGTTCCAGTCGCCAAAGATCTTGTAGAGGTCGCTCAGGTAATGGGCGGCGGCGTATGATGCCTTGATGATGTCGCGACGCTCATCAACCAGCGAGTTGATGGTCAGTCCGTAACGTTTGGCGGTGGGAAGCATAAACTGCCACAGGCCCACGGCCTTGGCGCGCGATACGGCCTTGGGGTTGAGGCCCGACTCGATGACGGGCAAGTATTTGAGCTCCAAGGGCAGGTCGTAGGCCTCAAGGGCCTCTTCGAAGGTCGACATGTAGAAGTTTTGCGCGCCGAGCATGTAGGCCACCTTGCGGCGAAGGTCGCTACTGTAACGGTCGATAAACTTCTGAACGATATCGTTGTAGGGCATCTCGATGACGGTGGGCAAGTGTGCGAGTCGCTCCTTGTAAACCTCTTGGTCGTAAACCGGGTTGACATCGGGCAGGTTGCAATCGCTGTCGGCTTTGAGATGCGTCTTCGCGTTGTAGAGGTTCATGAGGCTGTCGAGCTCCTGTGTCATGGAAGCCGGCAGTTCGATGTTTTCCTTTTTGCCTTGGTAGTTGGTGACTTCCACCGTCTTCTCCTCGTTGATTTGTGCGAGGGTGGGGGTGGTGCAGCCCATCATGAGCAAGGCAATCCATAATGATATTTTCTTCACGGTTCTATTCTTTTTATGTTTCCCATGCGTGTGGAGTGGTGTGCCCACGCGCGAGGAGTGACGATTCGTATAATGTTTTGGGGGTGTGGGCCTTTGCTTAGAAGCTCAGGCTGCATTGCAGGCCGATGGCTGCGTGGCTCAGGGAGCCTTGGCTTGGGTTGGCGTTGAGCACCGCGGGAGCGATGTTGAGGCTCAAGTCGGGCGATATGTCAAACTCCGACAGCGATGCGTCGACGTAGGCGTCGATGACCGAGAAGGCGTAAACGCCCACCATGACAAAGAAGCTCATGTCGCGCCAACGGCGGTAACGGTCCTTTCGTTTACGGAAGATTTCCTGCCAGCGGGCCTTGTTGGCTTCTGTGATTTGTGTTCCGAGGTGCAGAAACTGGTTGTAGCTCTCGGTTGTGGGGTCGTTGTCCATGATGTCGAGGTATGCCTGACTGTAGTCGCGATACATCATGTTGTTCCAACGCATGGCGTAGGCGCATCCCACAAACCCACCGTATATGATGGGAAGTTTCCAATATTTGCGGTTGTAAATCTGTCCGGCTCCCGGCAGGACGAGTGCCATCCATAGCGCGCGTTTGGGTGAGGGTCGCCATGTGCTCCAGTTGCGCTTGTGGCGGACGGATGCGCTGTCGATGACGGAGAGGGCCGTGGTGTCGACAGCCAACAGTTGTTCGCCGTCGATGCGCGCGCTGTCGTCGGCCAACGCTATTGGCTTCAACGACCGATGGGCCGGGGCGTTCGCCGCCACGGAATCGGTTTGGGCGTGGGCCGATGGCGCACCCATGAGCAGGGCGGTGGCCATTGCCACCTGTGTGATTATGGTCTTAAGACGTTTCACCTATTGCTGTTTGATTTGGTCGAAAATCATCATGATGCGCTCCAATTCGTCGGCGTTGTTGAAGGGAATGCTAATCTTTCCCTTGCCTTTGCTGGAGCAGGTCATCTGCACTTTGGTTTGGAGGAATGAAGACAGGCGGTCTTTCAGTTGGTTGAACTCCTCGGGAAGTTGTGGCTTGGCCACAATTTTTTTCTTTCCGTCCTCAATGTCGTCGCCGTTTTTCAGGTGTTGCGCAATTTCCTCCACCTTGCGGACCGACCATCCGTTCTTCAGGATCTCCTTGAATACCTTGAGCTGCAACGACGGACTGTTGAGCGCCAGCAGGGCACGGGCGTGTCCCATGTCGATCTCTTTCTTCTGCAAGGCCATCTGCACCTGTGCCGGCAACTTCAGCAGTCGGAGGTAGTTGGCGATGGCTGTGCGGCTCTTGCCCACACGCTCCGACACCTTCTCCTGGGTCATGCCTGTCTGTTCGAGCAAGTGTTCGTAGGCCAGGGCTATTTCGATGGCGTTGAGGTCCTCGCGCTGGATGTTCTCCACGAGCGCCATCTCCATGACGCTCTCGTCGTCGATGGTGCGGATGTAGGCGGGAATGCTCTTCAGTCCGGCCATCTGCGAGGCGCGCCAACGACGCTCGCCGGCTATGATTTGGAAGCGGTTTTCGGCTATCTGGCGCAGGGTGATGGGTTGAATGATGCCTATCTCGTGGATGCTGACGGCCAACTCCTTCAGTGCGTCCTCGTCGAAGAGGCTACGGGGCTGGTCGGCGTTGGGCTCAATCTGGTCCAGCGGTATCTCGTTGATGGTTGACGACCCTGCTGTGCGCACGGCCTCCGTAGAGAGCAGCGCGTCGAGTCCTCGACCTAAGGCGTTGTATTTCTTGCGTACTGTCATGGGTGTGGTTTAATGTTCGTGGCCAATGATTTCCTTCGCCAAGGCCAAATGGTTCTTGGCACCTGTGGAGTCGGCGTCGTAGAGAATGACGGGCAGACCGTGGCTGGGGCTTTCCGAGAGCTTCACGTTGCGCTGGATGACGGTCTTGAAAACCAATTCCTGGAAATGGCGTTTCACCTCGTCGTAGATTTGGTTGGCCAGGCGCAGACGACTGTCGTACATGGTCAGCAGGAATCCCTCGATCTCCAGTTTCGGGTTGAGTTTGCTCTTGATGATCTTGATGGTGTTGAGCAGTTTGCTGATTCCCTCCAATGCAAAATACTCGCATTGCACAGGGATGATGACCGAGTCGGCAGCCGTCAGCGAGTTGACGGTGATGAGGCCCAATGAGGGTGAGCAGTCGATGAGTATGTAATCGTACTCCGTCTTCAGTGGGTCGAGAATTTTCTTGATGACCTTCTCGCGGTTGTCGAGGTTGAGCATCTCTATCTCGGCACCCACCAGGTCGATGTGGCTGGGTATGATGTCGAGCCCTTCAATGTCGGTGGTGTAGATGGCGTCGCGCACATCGGCGTGGTCGATGATGCACTCATAGAGCGAGCAATCCACTTCGCTGATGTCTACTCCCAATCCGCTGGATGCGTTGGCCTGCGGGTCAGCGTCGACGACGAGAACCTTCTTTTCCAGCGTGGCCAGCGATGCAGCCAGATTGATGGTGGTGGTTGTCTTGCCCACACCGCCCTTCTGATTAGCTAATGCAATGATTTTTGCCATTTTCCGAATATCTTTTCTTTTTTCGAGCAAACCCTGTTGCAACAAGGTTTTGAATGCAAAGATACATATTTTGTGCGAAAAAGAAGATAATTAAAGGTTTTTTCGTACTTTTGCAAGGCAAAACTTTTTGAAAAGATGGAAAACAAAAGACCTTTGATACTGATATCGAACGATGATGGATATCACGCCCCTGGAATTCGCAAATTGGTGGAGTTTGTCAAGGACATGGCCGATGTGCTGGTTTGTGCCCCTGAGGCCGCTCGCTCGGGTTATTCCTGCGCCTTCTCGGCTGTCGATTATTTGCGGCTGAAACCTCGCCACAACATGGGCGACACAACGGTCTATTCGTGCACCGGAACGCCTGTCGACTGTGTGAAGATTGCGCTCGACCAATTGTGTGCGGAGCGTCGCCCAACGCTGATTCTCAGCGGCATCAATCACGGAGACAATTCGTCTGTGAATAATCATTACAGTGGAACAATGGGCGTGGCCAAGGAAGGTTGCATGAAATACATTCCTTCTGTGGCCTTCTCGAGTTGCTATTACGATGAGAACGCCAACCTGGAGCCCTTACGTCCGTATGTTCAGCGCATTGTTGGCGACGTGCTGCAAAAGGGGCTTCCCAAGGGTGTTTGCCTCAATGTGAACTTCCCCGCCGCCCAGAAGTTTAAGGGTATCAAAGTGTGCCGAATGACTTTTGGTAGTTGGATTGAGGAGACGGTGAAGGAGCGCCATCCGCGTGGCTATGATTATTATTGGGTGGTGGGCAAGTATCGCAACGATGAGCCGGGTGTGGAAGGCACCGATCAGTGGGCGCTCGACAATGGCTACGTGGCCATCACGCCCACGCAGATTGATGTGACGGCCTATGATGCGATGGATGGCCTGAAGCAGATTTATGAATAAAACACTACGATTTTTCTTGAAAAAAGATAATTCATGAGATACTATCTGATAGTTGGCGAGGCGTCGGGCGACCTCCATGCTTCCCGGTTGATGCACGCCCTGAAGCGCGAGGACAGCCAAGCGGAGTTTCGCTTCTTCGGTGGCGACCTGATGGCTGCGGAGGGTGGATGCCGTGTGAAGCATTATAAGGAGTTGGCTTACATGGGCTTCGTGCCGGTGTTGCTCCACTTGCGCACCATCTTTAGCAACATGGCGATGTGCAAGCGCGACATCGTGGAGTGGAACCCCGATGTGGTGATTCTCGTGGATTATCCGGGATTCAACCTCGACATAGCGAAGTTTGTGCATGCCGAGACGCGGATACCGGTTTATTACTACATATCGCCCAAGATATGGGCGTGGAAGGAATGGCGCATCAAGCGCATCAAGCGCGATGTTGACGAGTTGTTCTCTATTCTGCCTTTCGAGGTTCCGTTCTTTGAGGGGAAGCACCATTTCAAGATTCATTACGTAGGCAACCCCACTGTGGAGGAGGTCGACGGTTTTCGCGCGTCGTACCAAGAGAGTTGTGAGGCGTTTTGCTTGCGTCATCAGCTCGACCCCAAGCGACCTATCATCGCCTTGTTGGCGGGCAGCCGAAAACAAGAAATCAAGGACAACCTGCCCTCGATGATTCGGGCGGCGGCACCCCTGGCCGAGAAGAGTGGCGATGTTGGACAAGGCGCGCAGGCGCCGATGGAGCCTTACCAACTGGTGGTGGCGGGTGCGCCCGGCATCGACCACGATTATTATGAGCCCTTTGTGGGTGGTCAGCCTGTGCGTATGGTGACTGGTGAGACCTATCAGTTGTTGGCTCATTCCACGGTAGCGCTGGTCACCAGTGGCACGGCTACGTTGGAGACGGCTCTTTTCGGCGTGCCGCAGGTGGTGTGCTACAAGACGCCACTACCGCACCTCATGCGTTTCGCCTTCAACCATATCATACAATGTAAGTTTATCTCGCTGGTCAATCTTATTGCTGATCGGGAGGTTGTGCAGGAGTTGTTTGCCAACCGTTTCCGGGTGGATGAGATACGCGGGGAACTGGCCAAGTTGTTGCCTGGCCGTCAGGGCCGTCAACAGATGATGCGCGATTATGAGGCTGTAAGGGCCGCTCTGGGCAAGGAAGTGGCGCCCGACAACGCTGCCCATATCATGGTGAAGATGCTCAAGAGAAACGCAGACAAGTGTTGAAAAGAATCAGAACATCTTGGTAATTTCCCCATTTCGGTCTAATGGCCGTTTTGGGGGTGTGGTAACAAAACAGTTAAGCTATTATTTCCGGGCCGATTTCTTGCGCCTCGGAAATAATAGCTTAACAATGATAGGACGTGGCGATTGCGCTTACAGCATGGTGATGGTGTAAAGATAAACCACAGCTGCGGGTATGGCCATGAGGCTTGAGTCGAAGCGGTCCATCATGCCGCCGTGTCCGGGCAGGATACTGCCGCTATCCTTTACGCCCAATGTGCGCTTAAACAGGCTCTCCACCAAGTCGCCCCAAGTTCCAAACACCACGACCACCAGTCCCAAACCTATCCAGCCTACCATGCTGAGCGTGTGGGTCTCGGTGCCTTTGTTGGCCAGGTAGCCAATGATGGCTGCCACGATAATGACCAGTATGCCGCCGCCAATGCTGCCTTCCCATGTCTTACCCGGTGAGATGCGTGGGAACAGTTTGTGCTTGCCCAGCAGTGAGCCGGCACAGTAAGCGCCCGAATCGTTCACCCAAAGGAAGACGAAGACGCTCAGGGGCAGCAACATGTCGTAGCTGACGCCACTGCCGTCGGGAGTCATCTCGAAGGCGAGAATGTTGATGAGCGAGAAGCCCATGGCAATATACACTTGTCCGAACATGGTGTATGCCCAATCGTTGATGGCGTTCTTGGTGTTGGCGTAGAGCTCGCTGATGAGCAGGTAAACTATGGTCAGCACATAAGGAACCATGACGATGAAGTTGCTCACGATTCCCGTTCGCCATGCAGCCACGGCGATGAAGAGGTAAACGCCGGCCACGGTCGATATGAAGCGGTTCACTTGCACGTAGGCAGCATTGTCGTTGACCAGTCCTGTGTACTCCCACATCGTCAGTCCGGTGATGAGGGTGAAGAGCAGGATCATTGCCCGGGGATTGAGAAATCCCGCTACCATCACGGCTACGAAGAGCACTCCTGTGATGGATCTCACAATCAGGTTCTTTTGTTTTTCTGTCATGTCTGTCAGTGTTTTTATGCCCTTGCGAAGGCCATGGCTTGGCACCTGTGGGGGCTTATGCCTTGTTGGTATCTTGCGTTTCGTCGTTGCTGCCCTGTTCGTTGGTCAGGCGTTTCTGCTCGGCTTGCGCAGCGTCGTGCTCGGCTTGCGCCTGCTTCACGATGTCGGGCATGTCTTCCAACTTAGGCTCGTCTTCTTTTTCTTTCTCTTTGGCCAGTCGTTCATTCTCTTGGATGATCTCTTCCGAGCGGCTTGCCCAAGGGCGCTTGCCAAAGATCTTCTCCACGTCGTCGGCGTAGATCACTTCCTTGCTGAACAACAGTTCGGCCAGTTGGTGATGGCCCTCCTTGTGCTGGTTCAGGATGTCCTTGGCGCGAGCATACTCCTCATTGATCATCTTGAGCACCTCATCGTCCATGATCTTGGCCGTTGTTTCGCTATAGGGGCGCTGGAACTGGTAGTCCTGATTGTTGTAATAGCAGATGTTGGGCAATTTCTCGCTCATTCCTGCGTATGCCACCATGCCGTAAGCGCTCTTGGTGGCGCGTTCCAGGTCGTTCATGGCACCCGTTGAGATCTGTCCCACAAAGAGATCCTCAGCGGCTCGTCCACCCAGCAGGGCGCACATTTCGTCGAGCATTTCCTCCTTGGTGGTGATCACTCGCTCCTCGGGCAGGTACCAAGCGGCGCCTAAAGCCTGTCCGCGTGGCACGATGGTTACCTTGATCAGCGGGTTGGCGTGGCGGCAGAACCAGCTGATGGTGGCGTGTCCGGCCTCATGGATGGCGATGGAACGCTTTTCCTCGGCAGTCATCACCTTGGTCTTCTTTTCGAGTCCGCCGATGATGCGGTCTACGGCGTCGAGGAAGTCTTGCTTGCTTACCGTGCTCTTATTGTGGCGAGCTGCGATGAGGGCAGCCTCGTTACACACGTTGGCGATGTCGGCGCCCGAGAATCCCGGCGTCTGTCGGGCCAGGTAGTCGATGTCGAGCGTGTGGTCGGTCTTCAGCGGTTTCAGGTGCACCTGGAAGATGGCCTTTCGCTCAGCCAGGTCGGGCAGGTCCACGTGGATCTGCCTGTCGAAACGTCCGGCGCGCAGCAATGCCTTGTCGAGCATGTCGACACGGTTGGTGGCTGCAAGCACGATGACACCCGAGTTGGTGCCGAATCCGTCCATCTCGGTGAGCAGTGCGTTGAGCGTGTTCTCGCGTTCGTCGTTGCCACCCATCGAGGGGTTCTTGGAGCGTGCGCGTCCCACGGCGTCGATCTCGTCGATGAAGATGATGCACGGAGCCTTTTGCTTGGCCTGCGCGAATACGTCTCTGACGCGCGATGCGCCCACACCGACAAACATCTCAACGAAGTCGGAACCCGACATGGAGAAGAAGGGCACGCCCGCTTCGCCCGCCACGGCTTTCGCAAGCAAGGTCTTACCGGTTCCCGGAGGGCCAATGAGCAGCGCTCCCTTGGGAATCTTTCCGCCCAGTTCGGTGTATTTCTGTGGGTTCTTGAGGAAGTCGACGATCTCCTGCACCTCTTGTTTGGCGCCCTCCTGGCCTGCTACGTCCTTAAAGGTTATGCCCATCTCGCCAGCCTTGTCGTAGAGCTTGGCCTTGCTTTTCCCCACGTTGAAGATGCCGCCTCCGCCGCCTCCGCCACGCATGCCGCGTGTCATATACCAGAAGAAGAATATCAATGGCAGGAGCCACAGTACATTGACCAAGAGGTTGAGCATGTCGCCGCTCTTCTCGTTCTTATAGCTGAAGCTCTTCAGCTTTCCGCTTTTCTGTTGCGTGTCGAGGTATCGCTCAAGCTCGTCGACCGAGCCAAACTCCACCTTGACAAAGGGGCTTGATCCTACCTGCTGGGCCGTTTGTTGGAAGACGTTGCGGATGTATTTGGCCTTGACGAACATCTGGAGCGTGTTCTCGTCCTTGTTGATGATGACGTTGTCGGCGTAACCTTTCTCCACATACGACTTGAAGTCGGTGTAAGAGGCATCCTTGCTGGCGCCTGCCGATTTGGCCAAGGAGTCGCCGCCGCCCGTGAAGAACAAGAATGCCAGGGCCACGGCAATGAAGATGTATAGCCAGTTCATGTTGAACCGGGGCATCTTGGGTTGGTTATCCTTGTTGGGGAAGGGATGGTTGTTGTTTTCCATGATTACTTATTGATGTGTGTGCTTGGTCGGCACTTGCCTGTTGGTGTGCCAACGATCAGTCGATATTGGGCAACCTGGTCAGTTTGGCGTCTTCCCAAAGGTTCTCCAAGTCGTAGAATGTTCGCAGTTCGGGAACGAAGATATGCACCAGGACGTCTACGAAGTCGATGGCCACCCATTGGTTGGCTCCGAGTCCGTTCACTCCAACGGGCTTCTCCTTCAGTTCCTTTCGGCACACTTCGCTGATCGATTCGGCGATGGCCTCCACCTGTGAGGGTGAGTTACCCTGGCAGATGACGAAGCTCTTTGCGATGGCTCCGTCGATGTGGCTCAGGTCGGCGATGACGATGTCTTGTCCTTTCTTCTCTTGGATACCTTTGATAATGGCGTTTACAAGATTTGTTGTCTCTGTCATTAAAATGTTCTTAATAATACGATTGTCGTGATAATTATCTTAGATAGTTGGTACAAAGTTACATCAAATCATTGACATATCCTTGGAAAAACATACATATTTGATGTTTTTTATGAACTAAGTGCATTCCTTAAGGTTCGCGCCTTTCTACCTTATTATATATGTTGGCTATGATGGGATGCGAACTGTGAAGACCCGAATTGGGGTGTTTTGTTGAAAAAGGAGAAAAAATAATAGGTTTTGCGAAAAAAGTTGGTGAAACCTTTGGCGGTTTCGAGAAAACCCGCTACCTTTGCACTCGCAATTCAGAAATGAATACGCAAGGAACTTTGGGGTATGGTGTAATGGTAACACTACAGATTCTGGTCCTGTCATTCATGGTTCGAGTCCGTGTACCCCAACAATAAACCAAATTGCTTTCAACGGCAGTTTGGTTTTTTTGTTTTATAACGCTTATGGTATCAAGAGAAAAATGGATAGTCCGACTGGCGTATGTGGCGCTGTCGTTGTTGTTCGTCGGCATGTTGGTTTGGCCTTGCTTGGGTCAGGCCCAGGGTTCTGGTGCGCCCCGAAAAGGTCTTTTGTGGCGTGCAGGGACGGTTGTCAGCCCACAGGAGGTGGATAGGGTAGGTGTGGAGCGGTGCTTCCGTGTGGAACCGATACCCGATGAGGTGTTTGCCCGCATGCGTGGCAAGTCGTACCCTGCTCACTGCCGCGTGAGCCGTGAGAGCTTGCGATATGTACGGTTGTTGCATCGCGATGCGGGCGGTAGGATTCGTATGGGTGAGTTGGTGTGCCACAAAGAGGTGGCTTCCGACATGCTTCGTATCTTCCGTCGGCTCTATGATGAGCGCTATCCCATCCAAAGTGTGCGGTTGATCGATGACTTTGGGGCAGACGATGAGCGGTCGATGCGCGCCAACAACACCAGTTGTTTCTGCTATCGTGAGGTGAAAGGGTCGAGTAAGCTATCGGCTCATGCCCTTGGGACAGCGGTTGACATCAACCCCCTTTACAATCCTTATTATCGCAAGCATCGCAATGGCAAGGTGACGATCCAACCGTCGAATGCCGCCAAATACTGCGATCGCACGGCATCTTTCCCTTATAAGATTACACGTGGCGACCTGGCCTATCGTCTCTTTGTAGCCCACGGCTTTCGTTGGGGAGGCGCTTGGCGCACGGTAAAGGACTATCAGCACTTCGAGAAATAGTTCCTCATCAGCCATCAGGTCTTGCTTTCAGCTGGCCAAGGTTTACCCTCGATCGGCCATGGTTTAATTTCCGTCGGCCATTAGGTCTTGCTTTCAATTGGCCATTAGAATTGAGCCCCAATTGGTCTAATGACCGATTGGGGATTATTTGTGCTCTCTTGATTCTTCCCCCCTGCATCTTATATCAGCAAACAGCCCTCTCCGTGCGTTGTCTTTCGCACGGAGAGGGCTGTGATTGTTGTGGCTACGATTGATTCGGCGGCTGTGGGCCGTGGCGTAGCGTTCAGGCGCTTGGGTGCCGCTTAGTCTTTGTTTTCAGCAGCTTCGTTGGCCGTCTTCTCTTCCTTGTTCTGGTTGTCGATGGCCTTGATCTTCTGGCGTGTCAGCTCCACCTCGTCCTTGAGCTTCTGCACCTTGCGGTTCATCTCGTCGACGAGTGAGTTGCCGCGCTTGCTGGCGATGTTGAGGAATCCGAGGTTGTTCTCGTAGGTCGACACCTCTTGCTTGAGCTGCTCATAGCGGCGCATGAGGCGTGAACGCTCGTTGTCGACGGCGTCTTCTCCTCGCTTGGCCACACTCTTGAGGTTGCTCTTGAAGTTGTCGAGGCGGCGGCGCTGTGTGGAAATGTGCAAGTCCTTGTAGATCTTGTCGAGCACATCGTGGAACTCCTTGTACACCTTGTCCTTCTCCCTGTAGGGCACATGGCCGATGCCGTTGTATTCCTCGATGAGCTGCTGCACCTTCTCCTGCACATTGCCGGTAGCTTCCTCGGCGATAGCCTTCAGCTGCTCTATGACGTTGCGCTTCTTCTCCAGGTTGGCGTTCTCCTCGCTTCTTGTGCCGGCGTGAGCGGCCTTGCGTGCGTCGAAGAAGTGGTTGCAGGCCGTGAGGAAATCGCTCCAGAGCTTGTCGCCCAATTTCTTGGGCACTGTTCCGATGGTCTTCCACTCCTTCTGCAGGGCCACGAGCTTGTCGCTGGTAGCCTTCCAGTCGGTTGAGTCGGCGAGCTCCTGTGCCTGAGCCACGAGGGCGCGCTTCTTCTCGGCGTTCTCGGCAAAGCGCTGCTTCATCTCCTTGAAGTGTGCAGCCTTGTTGGTGAAGAACTCATCGCAGGCGGCGCGGAAGCGTTCGAAGATCTTCACGTTCATCTTCTGCGGTGCGAATCCGATGCTCTTCCACTGCTGTTGGATAGCGATGATCTGCTTGCTGTGGTTCTCCCAGTCGCTTGAGTTCTTGTTCTCCTCCTTGGCGATGGCTTCCACCTGCTCGCAAAGCTCGGTCTTTTTCTGCAGGTTCTCTTCCTCCTGGGCTCTCAGCTGCTCAAAGTGCTGCTGGTGCTTCTTGTTGATGACGGTGCTGGCGGCCTTGAAGCGGCTCCATATTTCCTCGCGAAGCTCCTTGGCAACGGGGCCAATCTCGCGATACTGTACGTGCAGCTCCTGCAACTGGTGGAATGCGCTCACCACATCATCCTCAGTGCCCAGGCGCTCAGCCTCTTCGCAAAGCTTGGTCTTCAGTTCCAAGTTTTTCTTGAAGTCGTACTCGCGTGCCTCGCGGTTGAGGTTGAGCAAGTCGTAGAACTGCTCCACATAGAGTTGGTAGTTGCGCCACACCTCGTTGGCCTTCTCAGCGGGAACGGCCTTGATGTCTTTCCATTCCTGCTGCAGGGCCTTGAACTCATTGTATGACTTGTTGGCCTCCTCGGGTGAGGTAGCCATGGTTTTTATCTTTTCGATGATTTCCAGTTTTCGCTTGAGGTTGCTCTCTTTCTCAGCCTCTTGCTGCTGGAACAGCTTGGCGCGCTTCTCTCTGATGACCTGCATCTGCGCCTTGAAGTCGTCTTCGTCCTCATCGGGTGTCACGACATACTTCTCGGGGTCGCCTCCGGCCTCCAGGTAATCTTTCTGTTGCTGCTCGCGCTCTGCTACGTGGAACCTGTAGAAAGCCGACTTCAGGTGCTCCACCTCGTCTTTGTTGGGAGCATCCTCGCTGCTGGCTATTTCCTTGGCACGCGCCAGCACCTCTTGCTTGTTGGCGTAGATTTTCTTGAATGTCTCTTCCTTGGGTGCGCCCTCAGCGTCGTCCGTTTGGGCTTCAGCCACCTCTTGGTTGCTGGCCACATTGTCGGCTTTCGCCTCCGGCTTGTCGTTGGGCGTTGCTTCCGCCTTCACCTCTTCGGTGCTCACATTCTCCACTTCAGAAGCTGCTTGCGCTGTCTTCTGCTCGTTTTCAAACTTGTCCTGCTGCAGAACATTCTCTTGAGAGTCCATCATTTCACTGTTTTAAGTTTATGACTCAGGTTCCTGTGCCATGCCCTTTGCGCAACGATAGCCGTTGAAGGGCGTGGCGACCAATGTTTTAAATTATTTTTTGCAAACTTAAACAAAAAAAACGGATATGGCAACAAATCGATGTTTTTTTTTCGTTGCATGGCCCTTTTTGTGGTCCTTGCCCTTTCATCGCTGGGCGAAGGCAAGGGCCATCTGGCTAATAATACTCTTCTTCGGTTATCTTGGCCTTGACGGGCTCACCGAATGATTGCTTGAGGAGATTGTCGTAATCCATGTCTCTGAAAAACTTGACCTCGTCTTTCTCTTTTTGTGTGGTAGCGTGGGTGAGGGTCTCGTCGAGTGCCAGGTGGTAGGCCATCTTGCCATCCCTGAACAGGATGACGCAGGCTCGGCTGACCCGGCCGTCCCAGTTGTGCTTGGTGCTGATGAGGACATCGTAGAGTTCAATGGCTTTGGCAAAGGCCTTGCGTGCCCGTGCGCGGTCGCCTTGATAGTCGCGTGCCATGCCCTCAAGAGTGTAGAACTGCGGGTCCTGCGGATACACCCGGTGCAGGGAGTCGAGGCATGGATATAGGTGCAGGAAGTCACGGTTGCGCATCAATGCGTCAATACGCATTCCGGCTTGAAAGCGTTCTTGCTTGGCTTCCTGTTGCCTGTCGTTTCTCGCCTTGCACAGCAGCAAGGTGAGCAACAGTGCGCACACCATGAAAAAGAGTGTCTTGATAGTCTTTGTTACCATAGGTTTATGTTTTAAGTGTATGAAAGGTGTTTTGGTATCCGTGGAGTTTTTCTGATCCGCTTATTGTGCAAAATGCAATTGTGACTTTATAGAGTCATAATCCGCCTTCCTCCAATATTGTTCCACTTCCGGTGAATCCTTGTGGTTATGTCTGATGGCCAATATCTCGTCAAGTGCTTTGTTGTAGGCATTTTTCCCATGGAGCGCTTGTATGATGAAAGCACGGTTGACTAAGTTGAACATATTGGGATCTTTTTTTATGATCGAGTCGTAAATGGGTAACGCCTGGGAATATGCAACACGAGCCTTCAGCGTGTCATGTTGCATGTCATGTGCCCAACCCTCTGCTGTAAGGCATGGACATAAAAGACGCATCGTGTCTTTTGTGGCTTGTGGCGTGAATAGAGGTGGAGACGGTAAGCTCGCAAGGAACCTACCGCCCCGTTGTCGTAACAAAAAGGCGTGTGGTTTGCTCAGGCAGGATGGCTCACAGCAACCGCTTGTATCGCAGCACCACCCAGCAGAGGGCGCTGACGGCGAACGACATGACGAGCGTAATGGCGAATCCCCATGAGTTTTCTTCCAGTCCGTTGATTACGTTCATGCCATAAAGTGATGCGATGAACGTTGCCGACATCATGATGATGGTGACGGAGGTGAGCGTACGCATCACCGTGTTCATATTGTTGTTGATGATGCTCGAGTAGGTGTCCATGGTCGACTCCAGGATGTCTGAGTAGATGCTGGTGGTTTCTCTCGCCTGCGTCATCTCGATGTTGACGTCTTCGATGAGGTCTGCGTCGAGCTCGTCCACCTGCAGTTTGAACTTCAGTTTCTGCAGCAGGTTCTCGTTTCCCCTGATGGAGGTGATGAAGAATGTGAGCGAGTCTTGCAGCCTTGATAGTCCGATGAGGCTCTCGTTGTTCACCTCGTGGTCGAGGTTGTGCTTGGCTTTCTCGATGAGCGCGTTGATTTGCTTCAACCGTTTGAGGTACCAAACGGCCGACGACAGAAAGAGACGGAAGATCATGTCAACGTAGTCGGTGAATCCCTCACCGCGTTTCTGCTGATACGACACGAAGTCGATCATCATGTTGGTTTCGTAGAAGCACACCGTGATGGTTACGTCGCGCTTGTGGATGATGCCGAGGGGCACGGTGGTGTAGGGCGTGCGCGACCGTATCTCCTTGACGTAGGGTATACGCAGGATGATGAGCATCCAACCGTCGTCGTACTCATAGCGTGCGCGCTCATCGGTATCGCTGATGTCGCTGAGGAAATAATCGGGTATGTTGAACTTCTCTTCGAGTTCTCGCTGGTCCTCGTCGGTGGGGCATGTCACTTGAATCCAGCAGTTGGGTTGCCATTCGGGAATGGCTTTCAGGGTCTTTTCAATGTTCCAATATGTCTTCATTGTAGCTAATCTCCGTCATTAAACATGTTGTGGGGATTAGCCGCGTCTGCGTCTGATCCTCACGTCATTGGTTGAAATTGTCCGCGTGATAATCGTCCATTTGTTTTGTGATATTGGTTTTGTGGCTGCAAAATTATAAAAAAACAACCAAAGGGCGCGCAAAAAATAGAGTTTTTTGCGCGCCCTTGGTTATTTTATCCGTTTTGTCACACAGGGGGAGGCTGCCATGGCAAGTGGCACCTCCGCTTGTGTGTTTACTTCTTCGGAGCCTGCTCCAGGACGGCGATGAGCATCTTCCAGAACGGCTCGGCGGTGGCAATCTCGAAGCGCTCCGTGGTGGTGTGCGGCGAGAGCAGTGTGGGACCAAACGACACCACGTCCATGCCCGGATACTTGCTCAGGATGACCGAGCACTCCAGTCCGGCGTGGTCGGCCTGTACGATGGCCTCTTCGCCCGTCTGGTCCTTGTAGACCTTTCTCATGAGGTTGAGTATCTCGCTGTCGGGGTTGGGGTCCCATCCGCCGTAGCTGCCGCTGAGCTCGGTCTTCATGCCGGCCATGTCGAAGCAGCTCTCGAGCGTGGTGGCCACATACTCCTTCATGTCCTCGCGGCTTGAGCGTGCCAGGATCTTGATGACGGCCTTTCCTGCCTCGATGTCGATGATGGCGAGGTTGGAAGAGGTCTCCACGACGTTGGGGTAGGCCGGGATCATGCGCACCACGCCGTTGTGGCAGGCATAGATGGCGTTCACGAGGTTGTCCTGTATCTCCTGCGGAACCAGTTCGGCGGGGTTCTCCACCTCCTCGACAAAGAACTCGACGTTCTTCTCGATGCCGCGATACTCATCCTTGATGATGGCGCGCTGCTTGTCCACGAGAGCTTTCAGGGCTTCCACCTGGTCGGCGGGCAGGGCCACGACCACTTCGGCCTTGAAGGGGATGGCGTTGCGCATGTTGCCGCCGTGCCATGAGGCCAGGCGTGCGCCCGTCTCGGCGATGGCCTTGCGCACCAGGCGCACCATCTCCTTGTTGGCGTTGGCGCGTCCCTCGTTGATCTCCAGTCCGCTGTGTCCGCCGCGCAGCCCTTTCAGCGTGACGCGCACGGCCTTCTCCTGGTTGTTGGCCACGGGCTTGTACTCGAGTGATGAGGTCACGTCGATGCCTCCGGCTGAGCCGATGACAAACTTGCCCCAGAGCTCCGAGTCGAGGTTCATGAGGATGTCAGAGTGCAACTCGCCCTCCGGCAGTTCGTTGGCGCCGTACATGCCGGTCTCCTCGTCGCGCGTGATGAGCGCCTCCACGGGTCCGTGCTTCAGGTCGGCGCTCTCCATCACACCCATGATGGCTGCCACGCCGATGCCGTCGTCAGAGCCCAGCGTAGTGCCGCGTGCATGCACCCATCCGTCCTCGATGTAGGTCTCGATGGGATCGGTCTCGAAGTTGTGCGTGCTCTCGGGCGTTTTCTGCGGCACCATGTCCATGTGTGCCTGCAGCAAGACCACCTTGCGGTCCTCGTAGCCCGGTGTGGCGGGCTTGCGCATCACGATGTTGCCGGCGGGGTCTTGGAAGGCCTCCACGTTGTGCTCCTTGGCCCAGTCGAGCAGGAACTGCTGTACTTTCTCAAGATGTCCTGACGGACGTGGCACCTGTGTCAGCGCATGGAAGTTGCGCCAGATGGCGGCGGGTTTCAGGTTTGCGATTTCACTCATAATATTATGTTTTAAAAGTTAATGGAATCAGGCTGTGTGTGGCGCCATGGCCGACCGCTTGCGTGTGAACGAGAGCGCCAGCCAGGCGTAAACGCCGAGGAGCACCACCAGCAGTGTCTGCACCGAGTGCACGACGAGCACGAAGAAGAGCGCGTCGTTGGCTCCCACGCCATAGAGCATGAGCATGGTCTTCACGGCGAAGTGCCAGGGCCCCGCTCCGTTGGGTGTGGGCACCACCACGGCTATCGATCCCACGATGAAGGTCACCAGGGCGCTGCTCATTCCCAGGTGGGAGGTGGCGTCGAAGCAGAAGAACGTGAGGTAGTAGTGGAGGAAATAGCTCAGCCAGATGGCCGCCGTGAGGCCGATGAAGAGCGGCACGTTCTTCACGTAGCGCACCGACAGCACGCCTTGCCACAGTCCGAGGAATATTCCTTTCACCTTATTATATATAGCCATGCTGCGCAGCAGATACCACAGCAGAATGATTACCGCCACGCCGCAGATGGCCGTCACCATCCATCCTGTGGAGGAGAAGCTGGCCAGCATCTCGTCGACGCGTGTGCCCGTCTTCTTGAAGAAGGTGTCGAAGATGCTGAATTGGCAGAGCAGCGTGATGCCCGTTACCACGAGGATGAGCGTCGAGTCGATGGCCCGCTCTGTCACCACGGTGCCCAGGGCCTTGGGAAACGACACGCCGTCCCATCGTTTGAGCACGCCGCACCGTGCAAACTCGCCGATGCGCGGTATGATCAGGCTTACGGCATACGAGAGAAACACGGAGTTGATCGCCACGGCGGTGCGGGGCTTCTCGCCCACGGGCTCCAGCGTTTGCCGCCATCGCCAGCCACGGAAGGCTTGCGCCATGATGCCGAATGGGAACGACAGCAGCATCCATGTCCAGCTCATCTCGTGGAACAGCACGTGCTCCATGCGATGGAAATCGAAGTCGCGATACATCCAATAGAGAATGGCACCGCCGAGTATCAACGACAGCGCCACTTTGAGAATGTCGCAGAGGGTCTTTTTCATTTATTTCTATCAAGGTCTTGCCATAGGGCGCAATGGGCGTTTGCGCGTGCTGCGCCGAATGCAATCTGTGTTATGCTGTGATGCAACTTTATTAGTACAAAGATAGTGTAAATCGGTCGAACGGCAAAGGAAATAAACTTTTTTTTGATTTTCCACCTCTTTATTCCATCTGCCAGTGGCATGGTAGGGGACGGGGTGGGCCGCCGTGGCGTGCCAAAATGGCCGATGGCACACGCCGAACGTTTTCGTTAAGCCAGATGAGCAGAGCTAAGTTTACTTAAGCTCTGCCATGGCGAGAAAACGTGCCTTGTAAAGGAACGACATATAGGCACATGCTGCCGACTTAGGCTTGACCTATGTCAAACGGGGGCGTTGATATGCGTCAAGCGAATTGACGCGGGTCAATTAAATATAGGAAAAACACACGATTTTAGCCTACTGTTTGCGCACACAGCACGCTTTTTGTACCTTTGCATCGTCGAAAGACAAGAAGATTGTAATTCAAGTAACACCGCGCAAGCGGAAAAAAGAAAGGCCGCCCACAAGGGGTGGTGATTAGAAAATTAAAAAAACAGAGAAAGGAAAAAGTTATGAGTATGATGACATTTATCACGATCGCAGCTGTCATGTTCGTAGGTGCTTCAGCCCTGGCATTGGTTATGGACCACATGGTGGAGGGTGCCAAGTAAGCGGACTGCCGCTTTTTAATTTTGACTATTAGTTTTGATTCGATAAAGAAGGCTGGGGTTCCCACGTGGAGTCCCAGCCTTTTTCTGTGTAGGTAGGGGCTTTTTCGTATATGAAAGAAGGGGACC
Source organism: Hallella sp. (assembly GCF_037460745.1). NCBI lineage: Bacteria > Pseudomonadati > Bacteroidota > Bacteroidia > Bacteroidales > Prevotellaceae > Hallella > Hallella sp. The sequence continues at coordinate 55,325 of NZ_JAXVAE010000080.1, forward strand.
ATCGTGTGGTTGGATACCTCCCAAACGTTACATTGTTGGCTCATCCGACATTTGGAGTGATTTGAAGTGCGCATCACATCTAATAGCTC
>NZ_JAXVAE010000081.1:0-14694 GCF_037460745.1 Hallella sp.
CCATCTTTTTCCCGATATTCTTCCCAACAAACCAGGCGTTTACCGCTTTTTTTATAAGGATAGCATAGGTGGTGAGAAGGTGCCTTTCATGGCAACCTTTGAGTTGAAGTGAATGGTGCGCCCTACCGTTTCCGCCGCTTTTAAGGTTTTTTTCCTCCCTCGTTCGGTCAGTTTCGGCATTTTTTTATAAATTTGCAAACCAGCAATTCGAAAGACAGTAACGAACGATGATGAAGCATATTGCATACGCAGCCCTTTTGGCGCTAACCCTGACGGTTGCCAGTTGCGGCAACGGACCGAGGAAAGAGTTCAACAAGCTCTTGTTGGAGTTGGCCGATGCCGACCAGACCATCGACGGCAACGATTGGCAGAAGATAGCCCACTTCTTGGACCGCAACAAGGCCCATTTCAAGGAGTTTTACGACCACGGCCAGATCGACGTGGACGATGTGGAAGACTATATCAGCGACTTCTTTGAGCACCGCCGGCCCAGCAAGCACATCGCCTTCCAGGGCATTGGCGCCAAGCAGCCCACGTTCCACATCTATGTGGAGCGCAGCGGATCGATGGCGCCCTACGACAGCAAGGATGGCGACGGGTCGTTCCGCGCCGCCATCATGGCGTTGCAAAACAACCTGCCCGGCACGGCCACCATCGACAGCGTGGGTGAGAAGGGCTACACCAATTTCCAACAGATCTTCGACCAGATACTCAACCGCACCAACGAAGACCAGGTGAGCATCCTTGTGACCGACCTCATCTATTCGGTGAAAGACATGCAGGGCGTCAATCCGCAGCGTGTGTTCAGCGAGATAGAGGGCATGACCAACGCCGTCTTCAAGAGTGAGGTGAAGAACAAGTCGATGCTCGTGGTGCGCATGATGGGGTCATACAACGGCCCCTATTATAGCTACGACAACAGCGTGAAGCCCTTTGCCGGCCGCCGTCCCTATTACATCATCATCGTGGCGTCGAACACCAACTTGGTGCGGCTCACCCACGACGCCACCCTCCGCACCTTTGCCGACATGGAGCGCATGAGGGGCTACGACAACATGTGCCTCATGACGGCCAACGACATCTACAAGCCCTACTACTCGTTGCTGCTCAGCAACCGCGACGTGCGCGGCCGCTTCCGCCCCGAGCGCGGGCAAGACACGCAGATACGAAGCCTCACCGGCGTGGAGCCCGACCGCAACTCGGGCGACATACAGTTGGCCTTGGCCGTCGACCTTAGCCATCTCCTCATCGACCAGCGCTACCTCACCGATGTGAGCAATTATGAGGTGAAGGCCGACGACGACGTGCGCATCAAGGAGATACGCAAGATAGAGAAGGCCGACATGACCCCCGCCGAGAAGAAATATCTCGGCACCGCCACCCACATCTTCGTGTTGCAGGCCGCAAGCATAGGGCATGGGCAGGAGGTGGAGATCAAGCTCCTCAACCGCATGCCGCAATGGATTGGCGCCGCGTCGACCGACAACGACCTCACGCCCGACGCCAACACCACCTTCGGCCTGAAGTATCTGCTGGGCGGCATCTACGATAGCTACAACCGCAATGCCGACGATCACTATTACTTTGAACTCGAATTAGAACTGGATAGATGAAAAACGCATTTTGCCTGGGCATGGGAGTGTTTATAACACTGGTGTTCCTGCTCTTCCCCTCGTGGATTTTCGAGGCTGGATATTACGAGACCGAGTTTTCGAACGAGATGTACAATGAGAACCTCTACCTCGTTGTGGCGGTTATCACCGCAGCGGTGGCATGGGGTGGCGCAGCCCTGTTCTATTATGTCGTCAACAGCGTTAGCTTCAGCCGTTGGTACCACTGGCTTCTCACCCTGGGGGTGGCGTCGGTGCTGACAACGGTGGCGTGCTACGCCTATCCCAACAGCGTGTTCTCGGAGCTGGGCTACGATTTCTCGTCGCAGTTGGTGGGCTTCTGCCTCATCGATTTCCTTGCGGCGGTGGCGCTCTTCGTGGTGGCAAGCTTCGCCATGCGTTGGTGGAGTTCCAACTGTCGCCACACGCCCATCCCCGAGTAGGGGCTTACACGCCACACATGAGCCAGTTAAGTTGGCCCGAATGAGTAATCGGGGGGACGAGGGGTGTGGCATGCCGTGGCCCTCTCCCCCCAAAAAACATCGAACGAATATATAAGATATATGCGATTGTTTATATTCCTTGTAGGAGGCACGGGGTCGCGTGTGATGCGCCCGCTGATCATGCAGTTTGCCGCAGGCATACACCCCATAGACGAGGGCGGACAGCCCCAACCCTTGGAGGTGATACCCATCATTGTGGATCCCCACAAGGCCAACGAAGACCTGAAGCGCACGGAGAACCTGCTGCGTTGGTACAGGTCGATCAGGAAGGCGCTCTATGGCGAGCGCCCCGATGTGACGAAAGGCTTCTTCTCGGTGAAGATTTCCACCCTGAGCGATATCCTGCCCGCGGGGTCGCCCCTGAGCGACACGTTCCTCTTCAACCTGGGAACGGTCGAGTCGAAGAAGTTTCAGGACTTCATATCCTACAACACGCTCGATACGGCCAACCAAGCCCTATGCTCCATGATGTTCTCCAACGACCAGTTGCAGACCAAGATGGACATCGGCTTTGTGGGGTCGCCCAATATCGGATCGGTGGCCCTCAACCAGTTTAAGGACAGCGAGGAGTTTAAGCAGTTCTCCAATGTGTTCCAAAAGACCGACCGCATCTTCATCGTGTCGTCGATCTTTGGCGGAACGGGCGCCGCCGGCTATCCCATCATTGTGAAGAACATACGCAACGCCGCCAGCAACGCCGCCATCAACAACCGGGGCGACCTGCGCGACGCGAAGATTGGAGCGCTCACCGTGCTGCCCTATTTCAATGTGCAGCAAGACGAGAACAGCCCCATCTCGCGCGCCGACTTCATCTCGAAGACCAAGTCGGCCCTGTTCTATTACCACGATAACCTCACGGGCTTGCGACAGGGAGGCGTCGACCTGCCCCTCTCAAAGATCAACGCCTGCTACTATCTGGGCGACGAGGTTCCCTCCACACCCTACTTCAACGATCCCGGAGGCAACGGCCAGCGCAACGACGCCCATGTGGTGGAGTATGTGGGCGCCTTGTCGGTCATCGACTTCCTCTGCATCCCCGACGACCAGTTGGTGACGCGTGGAGGCAACGCGCAGAACCCCATCTACAAGGAATACGGACTGGCCAACGACAAGCAGACCCTCACCCTCAACGACTTTGGAGTGGGCACGCGCCAGATGGTAAACAAGTCGATGGCCAAGTTCTTCTTGGCTTACCAGTATATCACCAACCAGTTTGGAAAGGATGTGGGGCGCGGCTACACGCAAGACAAGCCCGAGATAACCCGCGGCTTCCTCTCCACCAGCTTCTATAATACGCTCACCGCCGACTTCTTCGTGGCCTATCGCACGTGGCTCAGGGAGCTGTCGGGCAACCAGCGCAGCTTTCAACCCTTCAACCTGCTCACCTCGCAGATGGCCGACGCCATCAATGGTGTGGCGCCCAAGAAGGGATTCTTCTCAGGAGAGGTCAACTACAAGACGTTGTTGAGCGCACTCAACAAGGGGTCGCAGGCCGCTGCCAAGGCCGGACGGTTCCAGATGAACGAGACCGTGTTCCGCTTCTTCTCTCTGCTCGATGAGGCGCTCGATGGCCTCGTCGAGGAAAAGTACAACGGTTTAGTATAAGTCATGAGCAAGATACTTTCATACAATAAGAAGACGTCGGGCGAGGGATGGATAGCCCTCACCAACCAGTATAGTGCCGACGAGATCAACATGATAGAGGACCCCAACGGTGGGCTCTCGGTGCAGCCGCGCACGGCCATCCCGTCGCCCTTCGCCCAGATGGACCTGGTGAAGAACGCGTTCCGTAGGTTGGCGATGGATGCGAGCCTCAATGGCGAGCTGATGGACGAGAAGTTGGTGGGCAATGCGCTCGACGTGGCGCAGCTCTTCTTCAACCTGCCCGAGTTGTCGACCACGTTGCATGTGGTGGAATGGAGCAAGGTGGCCGCCCTCCAGATGTTGGCCAGCGACCCACGGCACCAACTGCTTGGCGACACCATAGCCATGTTCTTGGAGCAAGACAAGGAAGCGTTCAATTTCGACCGCATGGACCGATTGTACTTCCTCGTCTGTGGCAACCAAGTGGTGGGATGCACATCGCCCGTGACACTCTTCATGGCCACGCCCAATGCGCGCCCTGGCCAGTTCGCCATTCCCGTGGAGCAAAACGTCAACCTCTTTGAGCTTACACGCCCCCTCTATATGCGCGAGCCCAAGTTTGTGAAATGCCTCTACGCCCTGTTTACCGCCTATCCTGAGCTGAAGAACCTTTGTGGTGAGGTCAACGCCTATCTCATCACCTGCTTCGACAGGCTCACGCCCCAGTTGCAGCAAGCCATTCTCACCGATATTGGCAATCCGAAGGCCATGGACCTTCCCAGCCAGGATCGCGCCATGCAGTTTCTCACCACCCATTTCGCCCCGGCCGATGGGGGCATACAGGCGCTTGGCGTGCCGTTTTATTGCGCACGCCCCACCGATATCCTCAAGGCCATCCAAGAGAGCGACTTCCTCATTGAGCCCACTCTCAAGCCCGAGGGCGAGCGGTTGCCGTTGGTGTTGCAGAACCATCTCAACGCACCGCAGACCGACCCCTTCAGGTATATCACCGCCAACTGGGACGATCTTATCACCATCAAGCCCGCCGACTATGCCATGGAGCCCGAGAAGCGCATCCTGCCCGCCACCACACATCAGTATCCGTGGCTCACGGCCGACGACTTCTTCCAGCCTGCGCTCATCAAGCTCGACTACACGATGGACCGCGATTGCTTCTTCGACGGCAACCTGTCGTTGGGCAGTAGGGAGACCGACGCCAACGACTTCCTCTTGCCGCTGAGCAAAACCTACTTCAAATACTTCACCACGCAAGACCTCATGGGAACCATTGCGGGCCGTCCACGCTTCGAGATGGTGCACACCAAGAACGGACAGCAGGAAACGGTGAAGGCCATTCTGCGCGTGCCGGTGAAGAAGGCGGGGCACTTCATCACCCTGGAGCGCACCTATGTGCCCGCTGTGGGGGTCGACATGCGTTACGATGCCGACAGCGATCGTGGCTATTTCCTCACCGTGCCCTTCGCCATGAGCATCTTCCCCTTTGTGAAGACCAGCGACCTCAGGCAATACAACATCCAATTGGTGGATCGCGCGTTGGGCCTGTTGGAGAACTACCATCTGCAATTGGCCTTCCACAAGAGCGAGGCCAACGCCAACGGCTCCACACAGGTGGAAGCCATGAAACGTTCGCGCTCGCTGAAGAGCGAGAAGCGTGTGGGCGCCGACTATTACCGCTTGTCGGAGGGCTTCGATTATGTGTCGGTGGCGCTTTCCGATGAGCGCCAGGCGTGGGTGTGCGAAGGTGTGGTGTGCCCCCGATGGCCCATTTATGTGGAGGGCCACGATGCGTTTACCTTTGCCGTCGACTTTGGAACGACCAACACCCATGTGGAGTGTATGCGCCAGGGGCAGATGCCCGAGCCGCTCGCCATCCGGTCCGACGCCAAGCAGCGCTTGTTGGCCACGCTCTACAATGGCGAGCATATCCTCTATGACGTGATCATGAAGCAGGAATTCCTGCCCAAGAACATCGGTGACGATTATGGCTTCCCACAACGCACCGTGTTGTCGGAGACCGATCGCCTCGACGCTGAGAACGTCGACGAGATGGTGGCCTTGGGCGACGCCAACATCCCATTCACCTACGAGAAGGAATCGATAGGCTATGGCAACCGTGTGGTGCCCAACCTGAAGTGGTCTACCGAGATCGCCACCTCCAAGCGTGTGCGCGCCTATCTCACCGAGCTGGCCTTGCTCATGCGCACCAAGGTGCTCCTCGAGGGCGGCGACATTCGCAAGACGCGCCTCGTGTGGTTCTACCCATTGGCCATGAAGGTGGGCAATGTGCGCAAGTTGGGCGACATGTGGCGCAAGACCTTCCAGGAGGTGTTTGGCTTCGAGCCCGACGAGCATAACCTCATACAGATGCCCGAGTCGGTGGCACCTTATTATTTCTATAGGGGCAGCAGCCAGTTTCGGGGATCGGCCTCTACCGTGGCGTCGATCGACATTGGTGGAGGCTCGAGCGATGTGGCCGTCTTCGAGTCTAACGCGCAGCAGCCCACCATCCTCACCTCGTTCCGCTTTGCGGCCAATGTGCTCTTTGGCGATGGCTTCTCGGAGGTGCCCCATGGCGACACCAATCCCATGTTGGTGAAGTATGTGGATTATTTCCGACGCCTCTTCGATGCCGACGACGACCGTTATGGCGAGTTGAACGGCATTCTCGACGACATCATGGCCAAGCGCAAGAGCGAGGATATCAACGCGTTCCTCTTCTCGGTGGTCAACAACAAGGCCGTGGGAGGCAACGATGTGTTCTCCTACAACTTGCGGCTCAACGAGGACGGAAGGCTCAAGGTGGTGTTCATCTATTTCTACGCAGCCCTCATCTATTACGTGGCGCGCCTCATGCACCATCGCCATTTCGACAAGCCGCGCTCCGTGATGTTCTCTGGAACGGGATCGAAGGTGCTCGATATCGTGGGCGGCAAGCGCGACCTTGATCTCATCTCGCAAGCCATCTTCGAGCGTGTGTATGGCGAACCCTACGACGCCGATGGCTTCTCGGTGGTCATGGAGCGCAAGGAGCCTAAGCAGATCACGTGTCGTGGCGCCTTGATGCAAGTGCGCGACGCCAGCGGGTGCGTGAGCGTTGACCAGCTCAACCGGCTTATGGATGGCATCGACAACCAGGTGAAATACAACTATTCGGCCATCGACAAGGAGCATCTTTGCTATGCCGACATGGACGACGCCTCGGTGCGCCAACAGTTGGTGGAGGCCGTTCGTACGTTCAACGACTTCTTCTGCCAGTTGTGCGACGACCTGCATGTTGTCGACCGTTTCTTGGTCGATAACCAAAGTCTGGCCCGTTTCAAGCAGTTGGTAAACAAGGATCTTGAGCACCACCTGGTGAACGGGTGGAACTTCGTCAATAAGAACGAGACCGATCGCAACGCATCCGACAAGATAGAGGACACCGTGTTCTTCTATCCCATCATCGGAAGCATACGCGATAACCTGATAGAGAATCTGTAACGACCTGATAGAGAATAGGAAACACTATGTTTGGAAACAAGCGATATGTCACAGAGGAACAAGTGGCTGAACGGATTCAACCGTTGGAGGACCGAATGGCCCAACTCGAAAAAATGATCGAAAGCCAGGCTCTTGTGTTGGAGGAGCTGCGCGCGGCGTTGGAGGAATGGAAGGGTAGGGCGGAGGCCCTGTCCGGCGCGCCCCTTTCCGATGCGCCCGCTTCGACCGACGTTGCTGCCTCAGACGCAGCTTTCGCAACCCCATCGGCTACGAAGGCGAATGCCGCAGGGACCCAACGCCACGCGCCGTCAACATGGTTCTTCTCCATGCCCACCGCCGAGGGTGTGTTCCCCGAGAGCACCCCACAGGAGGAGGTGGGCAAGAGCATCTACCAGATGCGCACTGAGGATGGCGTGAATGGCCATTTCGTGATGCTTTCCACGCCCGACGCCATTGCCACGGCGATGATCAGCGTGAGCCAGTTTGTGAAGCCCGTGTGCCGCATCGAGGGCAACACCCATCGGCAGCCCCAACGCATCGAGACGCTCGACGAGGGCGTGGTGAAATGCGACGAGGGCGTGTGGCGTGTGGTGGCCAAGGCCACCGTGCGGTTTGTTTGATGGCCTCCCTTGTTCATATCCGTTCATGTAAAGAATCCTTGCTATGGAAGTAAAATGTCCGAGATGCCGATTCCGGTTTGATATGCCTCTCACCCCTGGGGTCAACCAGTTGCAATGTTTTTGCCCCCGGTGTGGCATGCCTTTTTCCTACGACCTGACCGATGCGCCCGATGCCGAGGAACTACAAGAGGCAACGGACCAACCATCGGCGTCTAATTCTACGCCGCCTCCCCCACCTGTCTCCTCCGCGCATCCTCGTTCCGCGCAAGGCAACATGCGTTCTGGCAACAACGCCAGCGCCCCATCCGGCAACGGGCGTGAGGGTGGCCCGTGGCATGGAGGCGATCGGTACGCCCCATTCGACGATTGGCAGCCTTGGCCCCATAGGCCACAACGCCCGTCGGGCGCTTCTCCGCGTGGGGGGCAAATGGTGCCTCCACCGCCTCCCACACCCGAGGGTAAAAAGAAGGGGTGCTGGCATAGGCTATGGGTGGCCGCCCTGTTTTGCGCCGTGGTGGGCGTGCTGGTGGTGCGCTATTGCGAGTCGCAAGACCAATATGTGGCCCCCGACATGAATGTGGCCGATGCGCCCAACCGCCAAGGCGCTCCACGCGACTATGTGGCGCACGCGGACGATACGCCTACCGACTCGTTGCCCGAGGGAGTGGCCGAGATGGATGAGCAAGTGCCCGAGTGGGTGGAAGGAACATGGCATGCCGCCACCGACTATGGGGGCATTACCGTTACGGTGGAGGGAAAGACCATCAGCGAGACGACCGATGGCGAGACCTGCAGGGGAACTTTCATGTATCACGACGACGCCCTTTATTGCGACTTCGGCGACGACAACGTGTTTGTGTATAGGCTTTACCCCCACAAGCATTGCATCGACGCCGGAAACGGCATCCTCATGGAGAAGGTCGAATGATGTTGGTTTTTGTGGGCGGTTAGCGTTTCCTCACGTTTGTGAGCCATTGCTTAAACTCCCTCTCGTAGCCGTTGAACACGTTGATGTCGACGGTGCCGTGAATGCCCGCCACGTGCCCATCGGGCGCCAACTGCCATATCCATAGCTTCACGTCGGGCTTATACTCGCCATAGCGCGCTATCCATACGGGGTAGGTGTGCTTAATGTCGGGTGCCGCGTCGAGGTATCGGTTCACAAACGTCTGGCTCACGTAGAGAATGGGTTGCATGCCTGTTTGTTGCTCCACTATCTGCAACCAGTTGCGCACACGCTTCCACATGCCGACGGCTCCGCCCATCTTCTCCACCTGCGAGGGGTAGGGCTCCAGGTCGAGCACGGGGGGCAGGTCGCCCTTGCGTATGTGCGAGTGTTTCAGGAAATGGCGCGCCTGCTCGGCTCCCGTCGACCTATACGAGAAGAAGTGGTAGGTGCCCACGGGGTAGCCATGTTGGCGTGCGGCTTGGTAGTCGGCCGCATAGTAGGGGTTGCGAATGCTGGTTCCTTCGGTCGACTTGATGAAGATGAACGACACCTTGTAGTCGACCACCCCCTGAATGTTTTTCTTCGATAGCGTGCCGAGGTGCGATATGCGCAGCCGCTTCCAGTCGATGGAGTAGCGCTTGCGCCCCTTGCCGTGCTGGTATTTGGAGATGTCGATGCCGTAGATGCGGTCGGAGGTATAGCTCAGTCGTTCACCCTTATACACGTCTTTCTTCCATTCGCCCACCCTGAAGAATCGGTGCTGCGAGGAGAATCCGAACCCCGTTCGCTCATCGTTTTTCCATTGTCCTTCGTAGTAGGTTCCGTTGTTGTCGTGGTAGGTGCCATAGCCTTGCGCCGTCAGTCGCTGGCTGAACTCGCCCTGGTACACGCCCGCCGAGTCGCGTCGGGTGCCACTCACGATCGTGTCGTGGTCCCACACGCCCTCGATGAGTCGCCCCAACGAGTCGGTCACCTGTCCCTGTCCTTGTCGCAACCCGTCCTTCCATTGTCCGCTGTACGCCACCGAGTCGCCCATGTAGAGCACGCCCAGTCCGTTGCGTTTGCCATTGGCGGTTTGTCCCTTGTAGACGGTGTTGCCCTCCTTGAGGGTAACCACGTCGTTGCTGGTAATGTCGCAGCCCCATACCGAGAGCAAGGCCGCGGCCACGCTTATATGTCTAACAATCTTGCAAAACATCTTAGTTGCGGTTCACTTTATTGTTCGATATCACCCCCATGAACCGTCCGTGGCTTGAGAACACCGGACAGCCGTTGGGCGCTAACAACGGCGGGATGTCGTAGCTCACACCCTTCGTGTATCGTCCCGGCACCAGTAGGGTGGTGAGGGTGGTGTCGGTGGCGCATAGCTTCACGGCAAAGATCTTCTTGGTGGGAGCCGACGCCAAGGGCGTGTTGCTCACGGCATAGGCCGCCCACGGCTTGGCGTGGTCGAGGGTTCGTAGGGTCATCGACCGCCCCAGTTGTCCGATGGGCGTGACGATGGGCTCACAGGCCGCGCGCTGCACCCGTCCGTCGCCATCAGCCCACGCCACCTGGTAGTGTCCCACCCTGATGAGGCGCGCCTTCTTCTTGGGTTGGTGAGCTTTCAGGGCCTTGTAGATGGCCGCCAGCGAGTCGGTCTCTCGCGCCTGCTCTATGGCGTATCGGGCAATGCGCTGGTAGCCCTCGTCCTGCACGCCATGGCATCGCAGGTAGTATTGCAACTCGTGGCGCTCGGTGGTCTTGCGTTGAAGCAACGCACCTAACGAGTCGATCTGATTGGCGATGAGCTGCGGCAGACTGTCGGCCACGAGCCACGCCCCTTGGTCGGTATAGGACCTGCCCTGTTGTATGGTGAGCACGCGTCCGTTGCAGCTGGGCCACCACCAACGCTTGTTTACCCACACCCCTTGGGTGTGTACCGTGTCGGAAACGATGATGAGCGTGTCGTGGTCGGTCACCAGGCATAGGTTGGAGCGCCCGTCCACATAGCAAACCGACGCCCGCATGTTGCTCTCCGACGCCGGCAATAGTCTCACGCCCAGCCACACCAGGGCGGCCACAAGTACGAGGGCTCCACCCGTCAGCGGCCAGTGGCGCCAAAGGGTGTGGAGCGGTGAGGAGCGATGAGGCTTATGGGATATGATATTCTTGTTCATTGTGTTTTCCCTTTCTGCCTGCAAAAATACAAAATTTTCCAATATGCAATCATTGGTTTCTTATCTTTTTGCTAACTTTGTCATTATCATGAAATGGAACCAAACCGATCGCGAGATTCTGCGTCTTGCCTTGCCTTGCATCGTGAGCAACATCACGGTACCCTTGTTGGGTCTTGTCGACCTGTCTATCGTGGGCCATATAGGCTCCGCCGCCTATATCGCCGCTATCTCCGTGGGCACTATGATCTTTAGCGTGATGTATTGGACGATGGGCTTTCTCCGCATGGGCACCAGTGGCCTCACGGCGCAAGCCTATGGACGCGATGATGCGGGCGGTGTGCGCCGTTTGCTGCGCCGCGCGTTGCTCATGGGCTTGGGGGTGGGTGCGCTGTTCCTGTTGTTGCAACAGCCGTTGCTCCAAGGCGCGCTATGGCTCATCGGCCCATCGGAGGCGGTGGCGCCCTTGGTGGCCACCTATTATCATATAGTGGTGTGGGGCGCGCCCGCCATGCTCGGCATCTATGGCCTCACGGGTTGGTCGGTGGGCATGCAGTCCACCCGCATCCCCATGTGGGTGGCCATCTTCCAGAACGTGGCCAACATCGTGGCTTCGCTCGTCTTCGTGTTTGCGCTCCATTGGGACATCGTGGGTGTGGCCCTGGGCACGCTCCTGGCGCAATGGAGTGGCTTCCTGTTGGCCCTCCTCCTCGTTGCGCGCAAGGTGCGCGAGGTGTCCAAGCGCGTGCCGTTGCCTCGTGGCGCCTCTCATTGGCAGGCCGCGCGTGGCGATGTCGACATCTTTCTGCGCACCCTGTGCCTCGTGGCAGTCAACCTCTCCTTCACCACCTTTGGCGCACGCCAGGGCGACCTGCTGCTGGCGGTCAACACGCTCCTCATGACCTTCTTCACCCTCTTCTCCTATATCATGGATGGCTTCGCGTTTGCCGGCGAGGCCCTTTCGGGCAAGGCCTATGGCGCCTCCGATGGCGTGGCGCTGTGCCGTGTGGTGCGTCGGTTGTTTGCGTGGGGATGGATGTTGGTGGCGGCCTTCACGTTCGTGTATCTCGTGGGGGGCACGGGTCTGCTCACCCTCATCACCAACGACTCCGGGGTGGTGGCCGCCGCCCACCGTTACCTGTTCTGGACGTGGCTCATCCCCGTGGCGGGTGTGGCGGCCTTCGTATACGACGGCTTGTTTATCGGCCTCACCGCCACGCGCGGCATGCTGGTGTCGTCGTTGGTAGCCGCCGCCTTCTATTTCCTCTTGGCCTTGTCGTTGCTCGGCGTGGTGGGCAACCATGCCCTATGGATTGCATATTTATGCTTCCTGTCGATGCGTGGAGGGGCGCAATATGCAATATGGAAATGCAAGATTATCGCAAAAGTATAGATTGTTGTTACTTTTCCTGTTGTACGACAAGAAAATTGTGTCAAAATGATAATTATTTTGCGCAAACGGCTTTCGGTTTGAAATCTTTTTCTTAATTTTGCGAGCACAGAAGACATTAGTGTATATTATTCGCCAATGGAGTAAGTATAATTAAAGCGTAAAAAGATGAAGAAAGAATATTTGATTTACAAACTGAGCGACGAAGTGAAGAACTCCTGCAAGATTCCCCGTGAGGCGTTTGGCGAATATGGCGTGAAGCGCGGCTTGCGCAACGAGGACGGATCGGGCGTGCTGGTGGGCCTCACCAATATAGGCAACGTCATAGGCTACGAGCGCGACGACGACGGCACGCTCAAGCCCAGCGCCGGAAAGCTCTATTACCGTGGCTATGAGCTCAACGACCTCGTGGAGCCCTTGCTCCATGAGAAGCGCTTCGGCTTCGAGGAGATCGCCTACCTCTTGCTCTCAGGCCAGTTGCCCGACGAGGAGGAGCTGGCGGCGTTTCGCGAGCTGCTCAACGACAACATGTTGCTCGACCATCGCACCACCGTCAACATCATCGACCTCGAGGGATCTAACATCATGAACATTCTGGCGCGTAGCGTGCTGGAGATGTACACCTACGACCCCAATCCCGACGACATCTCGCGCGACAACCTCATGCGGCAGTCGATAGAGCTCATCGCCAAGTTTCCCACCATCATCGCCTACGCCTACAACATCTACCGCCACTCGGTGCAAGGACGCAGCCTCCACATACGCCATCCGCTGGAGGGGAAGACCATCGCTGAGAACTTTCTCTATATGATCAAGCACGAAGACTACACCGAGCTCGACGCGCGCATGCTCGACCTGCTGCTCATCATCCAGGCGGAGCATGGCGGAGGTAACAACTCTACGTTCACCGTGCGCGTCACCTCGTCGACCCGCACCGACACCTATTCGAGCATCGCCGCAGGCATAGGATCGCTCAAGGGCCCGCTCCATGGAGGCGCCAACATCAAGGTGGTCAATATGTTCCACCACCTCAAGGAGTACATCAGCGACTGGAAAAACATCGACGAGATCGACACCTATCTCTACCGCCTGCTCAACAAGGAGGCCTACGACAAGTCGGGACTCATCTATGGCATCGGCCACGCCGTCTACACCATGAGCGACCCGCGTGCCGTGCAGCTCAAGAAACTGGCGGGCGAACTGGCCAAGGAGAAAGGGCGCGAGGAGGAGTACGAGTTTCTGAAGCTCATCGAGCAGGAGGGCGTGAAGTGTGTGACGGCCTTCCGCAAGAGCACCAAGCCCGTCTGCGCCAACCTCGACTTCTACAGCGGCTTCATCTATGAGATGATCGGCTTGCCCGAGGAGATCTACACTCCCATCTTCGCCATGGCGCGCATCGTGGGATGGACCGCCCACCGCATCGAGGAGCTCAACTTCGAGGGGCGCCGCATCATACGACCCGCCTACAAGAACATCCTCAGCCCCAAGGCCTATGTGCCGCTGAGCGAGCGCTAAGGGAGGGCTTGCAATGTTATACCCCTGAGGCCATCGCCGTAGGCGGTGGGCCCAGGCGGTGCTCAACATGGGAGCGACCTTCGTTCAAAACTAAAAACACCCACTAACACAGGGAATGTTACGAATTTTGGTGAAAAAGTTGTGTCGCGATTTCGCTCAAACCAGCGACCATAATCACCGTTTTTATGCGATGGAAATTCCGGAAATGAGCCACCGTGTTGCGAAAGACGCCTAACCGAGTCTCGGTTAGGCGTCTTTCGCAATGCCGTTAGGGAGCTATCGACCCGCCGTTAGCCGTCTATCGCAATGCGAAAGATGCCTTTTCGTAGCGTGGAGTGGGGAGAGCGAGGCGAAGAATAAGGTTTTCTGAGCATAACTACTTTTCTATCAGCCGATTACAAAAACCTGCGAGAATCGCATATTTGCGCCCAACCCTATACTTGCCGACGTATAAGTGTTAAAAATGGGAGATACATGTATTCTATTTTCAGCAGCATACGACTTTGAGGTGGTGTGATGTTCCAGACAAGCATCATACACCCCTTTATTACATTGCCATTAGGTGCATGCTGAAAACGTAAATAACGCAATCAAATCACGCTAACTTAGGGTGCCTTGTAGCACAAGTCTGCATGGCACCCTTTGACAGCGTGTGTAGTGGGTGTTTGGTACCGGTACCATCCGGCCGCTACAACGGTACCATTGGGGCTATATTATCACATAACACATTATAAATGTGTCAATTGCCATGTATTTCTATTCTATAATCTTTTGGATAGATCCATTTTTTCGAGGCTTTTGAATTTTAATCCCCAATTAGTACTGATGCGATAAAATCGCATAGTTATTAAAATTCATCAAATAAA